>JAAZIF010000213.1 GCA_012510335.1 Methanomicrobiales archaeon
CGGGGAGGGCGGGTACCTTGGCGGGGTGGTTGAACGCTTCCTCCCCGATTCCGTGAAGCCGTCCTGGCGGTTCATCAGCGGACTCATCGACGATCTCCTCGCAAGCGTCAGCAATTATCTTGACAGCGGTGGTTCTGGTATTCCCGGCAGCGATACCAACATGGAAGAGATCCGCACCGGAATCGAGGTCTTCAGGTAACCCCCATCCCTCTGCTTTTTACCCAAAAAGACCTGTCATTACTTTCACCGGATATCCTTGCGGTCTTGGGGGAATCATGTGTTTTTCTGACCGAGATTTACGGTGGATCTGCCACGATCACATCATAACAGCAGTTGGTTCTCCGGGATCTTCTCTGACGGATCTTCAAGGTCTTCTCTGATGCCAGGGCTTCCGCGGCTGTCGAAGATCCCTTACACACGAGAGGGGCTGGCGGGTATGCTGCCTCAAAGGAGACGCCTTCTAATTTTCTTTATTTTGACCTGAACTCATAGCAACATTTTTATTCTCTGTATAATATTAACGAGTCTGTGTCCCGCCATGCGGGACGCGACAACATTGGTGGTGAGAAGTATGCCAGAGGAAAGACCTTCGGTCAGGGGCGGGCAGGCCTCTGCAGCGCAGGCCGAATCTGTTGAAAGGCTTAGTGCATCCGCGTTCCAGAAATCTCTTCATGGTATTGATTATCCTGCAGGAAAGCAGGATCTGATCGATCATGCCCGGAAGAATAACGCACCCGACGCAGTGATACAGGTTCTCGAGATGTTTGAGGAGAAGACTTTTCATTCCGCAGCGGATGTGAGCCAGGAGTTCGGCAGGGTCAAATAATTTCTGCCCTCCATGGCCCGAGCACGTCCCCTGTCGACCTGCCCCGGCAGACCCTCTTATGATGGCCGGGGCGGACGATGGGAACGACGTCCTGCATGACCTGAACTCGAAAAAGCCGATTGATGCCTGGTTGAGTTTGCGAAGCCCTTTCATTACCGGGGATGCGCTCTATCAGACAATGTCTCCCGGTGCGCCTGGCCGAAGCCCCCTCGCCCGCTTACCTGTAACGCACCGAACGCTGTACATAATTTCTCCCTTCCTATCGATATTGGGTCTCTCCCCGCTTATCGATGAATAGCGATCAGGTATCCCGGGGGAGAACTGAATCAGAACCCTTATACATCTTACTAAAGATATTAGGCGGCATGAAGGAGCTATTTTTGATTACAGCACTTCTCGCGGTCGCTATACTTGCTGCCGGATGCACATCGGCACCCGGGTCACCGCACGACCAAGAAGCATACCCCACGAACGCGACACCGGCGCCTGCAACGATCGCCGAGCACCGTAACCCCTCACCTCCTGAGGAAGAGGATGGTCCGCTGCCCCTCGGGGAGATCGTTACGTTCCGTGACGCGAGAGAGGAGAACGAACTATCTCTGAAGGTTGCCTCGTTCATCGACCGCGGCAGGTATGAACCTGCGGGCGAACCTCTCAAGTTCACTGCTCCCCGGGGGTGGCGCTACCTCTTCGTTCACGTTGTGGTCACCCACCGCGGGCACCGGGGGGACGGCTACAGAACCACCGTCTACGCGCCGCCGATACAGCAGTTCAGTCTGGTGGACAATGGCAGAACTTACCATCCTGTATTCATCCAGGCGGATTACCTTTTGAACATCGGGGAGGTCTATCACGGGGACGAGTTGGTGGACCGGAATGGGAAGTCTGAAGGTTATATTGTATACGAGGTGCCGGAGTCCACAGTCGACTCAGGTGCGGTAGTCGTGGCTGATATTGTCGGCCTGAAGGATACGCGCGGGCGTGATTGCTATAATCTCAAATACTACGACAAAAACCCGGCCTGGAGATTGTCCTAGACACCCGATCCTCTATATGTGCGCAAATACCCTCCACCTTTTTCATCCGGTATCTTGTGGCCCTGGATTACAGTCCTGCTCTATAAGAGATATGCATACCCTCATAGATCAGGCCATATTTGCTCACAGGAGTGTGTTCTTCTCAGTACTGGATATGGGCGGGTGGATCCGTACGCAGAAGATCGCCCCATTCTCTTGTCGAGGGCTCCCTGCACTTCGCTCAGAGAAGAGTGCGAGAGGCCGGATTCGAACCGGCGAACTCCTACGAGAATAGGCCCTGAACCTATCACCTTTGACCTGGCTCGGTAACTCTCGCTCTATTTTGCAATTCGAGGACTTTATGCCAGGGTTCGAGCAAGACCCTGAACCTGGAAACCCTCGCGCTTAATGTTATACTACCTTCTCAGAAATAAAGGTAATTACTCCCCTCATGCCCCGGATGAATGGGAGTTGCTCTCCGCGAACCGCTTCATCTCCGCCTCACGGAGTTCATACCGCTTGATCTTGCCCGAGATCGTCTTTGGGAGCGCATCCACAAACTCGATCGCGCGTGGGTACTTATAGGGCGCCGTCACCCGCTTGACATGGTTCTGTATATCCTTGACCAGCGACGCGGTGGGCTGGTGCCCGGGCTTGAGGACGATGAACGCCTTTACGATCAGCCCCCTGATCAGGTCGGGCGACCCTACGACCGCTGCCTCCTGCACGGCAGGATGCTCTATGAGCGCGCTCTCCACCTCAAACGGCCCGATACGGTAGCCGGAGGATTTGATGACGTCGTCATCCCGGCCGATGAACCAGAAGTAGCCATCCTCATCCATGCATGCCTTGTCGCCGGTGTAGTAGAACCCGTCCTGAAAGACCCTCTTATTCTCCTCCTCATTATTCAGGTAGCCGCGGAAGAACCCGACCGGGTGGGGATTCCGCCTGATCGCGATGCGCCCCTCCTCCCCGGCATCTACCGCCCTCCCATCGTCATCGTGGAGTTCGATATGCCAGCCCGGCGAAGGTCTTCCCATGGAACCGGGTTTAGACTCCATGCCCGGGAACGTCCCGATACAGAGCACCGTCTCGGTCTGACCGTAGCCCTCGTAGATCGTCCGACCGGTCCCCTCCTCCCATGCCCGGATCACCTCGGGGTTGAGCGGTTCGCCGGCGCTGCAGCAGTGCCGGAGCTCGGAGAGATCGAACTTATCGAGGTCGGCGAGGATCAGCATCCGGTAGATGGTCGGTGGGCAGCAGAACGTCGTGACCCCGTAGCGCTCCAGCAGCGGCAGGATCTCGGTGGCGTGGAACCGGCCCCTGATATCGTAGACGAAGACACATGCACCGACGATCCACTGGCCGAAGAGCTTTCCCCACGCGCTCTTGCCCCACCCGGTATCCGAGATCGTCAGGTGGAGGTCGTTCTCATGCAGGTCGTGCCACAGGCGTGCGGTGACGAGGTGCCCGAGGGGATAGGAGTGATCGTGGATCACCATCTTCGGTTCGCCGGTGGTGCCGGAGGTGAAGAAGATCAGGAGGGGATCGGTCGATTTAGTCCGGTGCATTCCTGGAAGATTCACCAGCCTGTGCGAACAGGGTGCAGGGTAGTCGAGCTCAACGGGATAGCTGACCCACCCGGCCCTCGTGCCATCGGTCATCAGGCGGACCCGCAGCGTCGGGCACTCGTCCTGGATCTCCTCGATCTTGTTCGCGTGCTCGGCCATGGTGATGACCATCTTTATCTCTGCTGCCTGGATGCGGTACTTCAGATCTTTTGGAGTCAGCATCGTCGGTGCGGGGCAGTACACGGCGCCGAGTTTGATGAGGGCGATCGTAAAGATCCACCACTCAGGGGTCCGGGGGAGCATCAGCATGACCCGGTCGCCTTTTTTGATGCCGTATTTTATGCAGATGTTGACTGCCTGGTTTGAGAGGCGCATGAGATCGAAGAAGGTGTATTTCCTCTCGTTCCCCTCCTGGTCGGTCCAGATCATGGCAAGCCGGTTCCGGTCCTTTTTTGCCCATGCGTCGATCACATCAAAGCCGAAATTATAGTATTC
>JAAZIF010000214.1 GCA_012510335.1 Methanomicrobiales archaeon
CCTGGAGGATCATGTTCCGGAGTTCGGCAAACTGGATTGAAGGGTCGTCGCCTTTCTGGAGGTAGAAGTCGGCACCGCTGTTGAGAGCATCGATGACGACCTCCTCGTTGCCGCGTCCTGAGATTATGATGAACGGGATCGCCATGCCCCGGCGGCGAACCTCCTTTAAGAATTCAATGCCGTCCATCTCCGGCATCTTATAGTCGGAGACGATGGCGTCATACCGGGTCTTTGCGAGCATAGATAGCCCCTGCACCGCTGACGCCGTCACCTCAACCTGTATATCCCCGGACCATTCAAGCCATGCCCGGGTTAACTCAAGGAATGCTGGCTCATCGTCGACCACGAGAACTCGGACCATAAATTCACCCCATGCTTGAAGGCTGGTCATACAGCAAGATAAATGTAGCTATTCAACCAGGTCAGGAGATCTTTTCATACAAACAAATAAATAGAAGTCAGTGACACTGATCATCCCTCATCCCCGGGGCGGGGGTTGAGACTTGATCTGTTACGTCGCATCGAACATCCCGGTTCCTGCTGCAACCATCTATGATCCCCTCATAACCGAACCGCGTGACCTCCCGGCGAGCACCTCTCGATGACTCCCCGGACGCCGGGGAATAGAGGTAGGGTGTCCAGGGAGCACGCTCCCTTCATGAACACAGATCAACGGGGTCTTGCGGCTGATAGAGGATCTGATCCACCCTGTTTTTGAGTTTGATTATATCCACTTGAATTTTCACCCCGGAGGTCAACAGGGAGCAGAAGGGGACGGATCGGGAACTCCCGTGATGAGGAAGCGGATCGTTAATATCAATCGGCAGTGCATAGAACTGGTATGCCTGCAAAGAGCGAATTCGGCAGGGGATTTATAATCAACCTTATGCTGCTCTCACGGCACTTCGGCCTGCCCCCTGAGAAGGCCTTCTACGGTGCCGCCGACCACCTCAACGACCTCATCGTGCCGGAGCATCTCCGGGGGACCGAGATCGATCACCTCATCGAACGCCTCCGCAAGATGGTGATCTGGCACCAGCCGGGTGTCATGGATAAGGAGGATGCGGCAGACATCCGCAGGCTCCTCAACCGGATCGGGGTCGCAATCGATATGCATCTCGGTATACCGAATCCCGACGCCGGAAAGTACGACTGATGGGAGACCCTCCCATCCCCTTCCAGACAGTGGCCGGGAACCGCCCATAATACGCTCTATTCTCTCATATATCTCCGTGTATGAGCCCTGAGTGTGCCGCCCATCCCGGGTGTGTTCGGGAAGCGGGGCTACCGTGTTTCGTACCGCCAGGAAAGCCCGGAATTGAGAGATTATCCGGAGCCATACACTATAAGTGCTTATACGACCAATATATACTGTGAATTTTGCTGCGATTCAGGACGCCGCTTGTCTGGCGGAGGTCATAAATGACTGATACCTACGATGCTTCCCACATAACGGTACTTGAGGGTTTACGACCCGTACGTGAGCGTCCCGCCATGTACATCGGCAGCACGGAAGCCCGGGGATTGCATCACCTGGTCTATGAGGTTGTGGACAACTCCGTTGACGAGGCTCTCGCCGGGTTCTGTGACCTGATACTGGTGACCATCAACCGGGACGGTTCGGTTACAATAGAGGATAACGGGCGTGGCATCCCGGTCGATATCATGCCCCAGTATGGCAGGAGTGCCCTTGAGATAGTCCTCACCATGCTCCATGCCGGCGGAAAGTTCGATAAGAATACCTACCAGGTCTCCGGCGGTCTGCACGGTGTCGGTGTATCGGTGGTCAACGCTCTCGCTGCCTGGCTCGATGCGACGGTCTTTCGGGACGGCAGGGTCTATGAGATGCAGTTCCGGCAGGGCCAGGTAGCAAAGCCGCTCTCGAGCCGCCCGGAGACCGAGCACGAGATGGAGATCCGGTATGAGGAGCGCTACGGCACAAAGCCCGGGCACCCGCTGGACTACGAGCGCCTCCAGGGAACCCGGATAGCGTTCCAGCCCGACCGGTCGATATTTGAGACCGTCAACTTCGATTACGATATGCTGGACCACAGGCTCCGCGAGCTCGCCTACCTCAACAGCGGCCTTAAGATCACCCTCCGGGATGATCGCACCGGTGATACGGTCACCTACTGCTTCGAAGGAGGCATCAGGGAGTTTGTCGCCCATATCGGTGAAGGAAAGGAGCCGCTTCACGACGACGTGATCTATTTCCAGAGGAGCGACCCCGAGAGTCTTGTCGAGGTCGATGTGGCCCTGCAGTACAACAACTCATACTCAGAGACGATCTACACCTACGTAAACAGCGTGAACACCCGGGAGGGCGGCACCCACCTCGAGGGGTTCCGGAGCGCCATCACCCGGGCGATCAACAACGCTGCCCGCAGGAGCAGTCACTTCAAAGGCAATGAGATCCAGATCAGGGGCGAGGATGCCCGGGAGGGACTCATATCCGTCATCAGCACCCGGGTCGCGGAGCCGCAGTTTGAGGGGCAGACCAAGATGCGCCTTGGGAACAGCAACGTCCGGGGCATCGTTGACTCGCTCGTCTACTCGTCACTCATCGAGTACTTCGAGGAGCATCCAAAGACCCTTCAGGTGGTCGTGGATAAGGCGATTGCCGCAGCACGGGCGAGGGAGGCCGCCCGGAAAGCACGCGAGCTCGCCCGCCGGAAGAGCACGCTCGAGACGATCGGGCTCCCGGGAAAGCTCGCCGACTGCCAGGAACGCGACCCGGCGAAGAGCGAGCTCTATATCGTGGAAGGAGATTCTGCAGGAGGATCCGCAAAACAGGGGCGTGACCGGAAGTTCCAGGCGATCCTCCCCCTGCGGGGGAAGATCTTAAACGTCGAGAAGGCGTCGGAGCACAGGATCCTGAAGAACGCCGAGATCAATGCGCTTATATCCGCCATAGGGACCGGTGTCGATGAGAGTTTCGATATCGAGCGCGCCCGGTACCACAGGATCATCCTGATGACCGATGCGGATGTCGACGGTGCGCATATCCGGACGCTCCTCCTCACGTTCTTCTTCCGCTACTTAACGGAGATAGTCGAGAGCGGCTATATATATATCGCCCAGCCCCCCCTCTACCGGATCGCAAAGGGCCGGCAGGAGCGTTACGCCTACCGTGAGGAGGAGATGCGGGAGATCGTCAACGAATGGGGTGAGAAGGGCGTCACGATCCAGCGCTACAAGGGTCTCGGTGAGATGAACGCCGATCAGCTCTGGAGCACCACCATGGATCCCGAGAACCGGGTGCTCAAACAGGTGCGGATCGAGGATGCCGCCTACGCAAACGAGATATTCGAGAAATTGATGGGTGAGAATGTCGATGCCCGGCGGGACTTCATCCGCCGGCACGCAAAGGAGGTGATCAACCTTGACATATGAAGGGGTTGTTCCGGTCAACATAGAGGAGGAGATGAAGTCATGCTACATCGACTACGCGATGAGCGTGATCATCGGCCGTGCCATCCCCGACGCAAGAGACGGCTTAAAGCCGGTCCATCGCCGCACCCTCTATGCCATGTGGGAGATGGGCAATACGAGCGATAAGCCCTACAAGAAGAGCGCCCGTGTTGTCGGAGACGTGATGGGTAAGTACCACCCCCACGGGGATTCGGCCATATACGATACGCTGGTGAAGATGGCGCAACCCTTCTCCTACCGCTACACGCTTGTGGACGGCCAGGGGAACTTCGGGTCGATCGACGGGGACTCCGCCGCAGCGATGCGGTACACCGAGGCGAGACTCACGAAGATCTCCGAGGAGCTCCTGACCGACATCAACAAGGATACGGTCGATTTTGTCCCGAACTTCGACGAATCGCTCCAGGAACCCGACGTCCTCCCGGCCCGGGTTCCAAACCTCCTCGTGAACGGGTCGAGCGGGATTGCGGTGGGTATGGCGACAAACATGCCGCCCCACAACCTCAGGGAGGTCTGTGAGGCGGTCTGCCGGATCATCGATGAACCCGGCACATCCACCGAGGAACTTATGCGGATCGTGCCCGGCCCTGATTTCCCGACCGGCGGGATCATCATGGGGAGTGCGGGGGTCCGGGATGCGTACCTCACCGGGCGGGGAAGGTGCGTTGTCAGGGGGGTCGCGGAGATAGAGGAAGAGGGCCGGATACCGCAGATCATCATAACCGAGATTCCCTTCCAGGTGAACAAGGCGCGCCTGATCGAGCATATCGCAACCCTCGCCCGCGATAAAAGGATCGATGGGATCAGCGACATCCGGGATGAGTCAGACCGGGACGGCATGCGGATAGTGATCGATATCCGGAAAGGTGTTGCGCCCCAGGTGATCCTGAACTACATCTACAAGCACACGGCTCTTGAGTCCACATTCGGTATCAACAACCTCGCCATCGTCGAACGCCAGCCCCGCACCCTGAACCTCAAGGAACTTATCCATGAGTTCCTGAAGCACCGGGTTGACGTCGTCAGGCGGCGGTGCGAGTTCGATCTCAGGAAGGCGGAAGAGCGGATGCATATCCTCCGGGGCCTCCTCATCGCGCTCGACAATATCGATGCCGTCGTTGCCACGATCCGGGCATCCCAATCTACCGATGAAGCACAGGCGGCATTGGTAACGAAGTTTGCGCTCGACGAGGTGCAGGCGGATGCGATCTTGAAGATGCAGCTCCGGCGGCTTGCGGCGCTTGAGCATCAGAAGATCCTTGATGAGCGTGATGCCCTGGCAGAAGAGATCGAGCGGCTCAGGAAGATCCTCGCAAGTGACGCGAACATCCTCGCCGAGATCAGGAAGGATCTCGTCGATATCGGTGCCCGGTATGGCGATGAGCGGAGAACCCGGATCGGGCGCCTGGCCGAGGCCTTTGATAAGGAAGATCTCATCGAGGATAAACCGATGCTCGTCTCGATCACCTCCTCAAACTACATCAAAAGGATCGACCTCGATACCTACCGGAAACAGAG
>JAAZIF010000215.1 GCA_012510335.1 Methanomicrobiales archaeon
AAACCGCCTGGTCCATGAATATGATGGTATCAACGACCATACCGCATATGCCGCAATGCAACGGCTGATGCCGTCAATGCAGAAGTTCATAGGTGAGGTGCTTGCATGGGTGGGTGCCGACAGGATCATATCCTGAGCAGCTTCTGGGATCTCCTTCCCTCTATCAGAGGTATCCTGCTCTTTGGTTCGCGTGTCATGGGTTACGCGGGGCCAGAGTCTGATATCGATCTCTGCCTGATCTTAAGCGATAGTGCGGACAGGGTTGCGGTACACGACAGGATGCTGGTCACCCCGGAGCAGCAGTACGATATCGTTGTATATGACGAGATCCCCTGGTATCTCCGGGGAAGAATACTTGAACAGCATCGCATCATTTATGCAAAAGATCCCGATGACCTCGACTTCTGGCTCTACAAACAGCGCCGGATCTGGAAAGAGATGAAACGGCGCCAGAAAAGGGCGTCTGTTGAGGATCTCCTGCGGCGCCTTGGGCACCCGTGACCGGTTCATCCCTCATTGCGAGGAAGAGCCCCCGTCCTCCGGGAGATCCACTGTCGGTTGCCTGGACAGAGCTGCAAACGATCAGAGCGGGATCTCCGTGAACCCTTCTGTCACCTGGATCTGCCTGATATCCTCTATACCGCCGCCTCCTCTCACGCTCAATCATCCCCGACCCCCACATATCGAAGAGGGCGGTCCGGTCCTCTTTCCGTTAGCGGGGATCTGCTTTGCGGCGTTCAATGACGTACGCAGGGGGATCTCGATAAGACCATCCATCGCGAGGGTTCGCCGACAGGAGTTCCGCCGCACCTCCTGCGGTCTCTTCCCGACCACGTCAGGCCCCCGGCTGCCGGCATCCTTTTGCGGAGGAACTCATGCTAGAGTCGTTAACGTTCATGTCACATCATTAACATTTATCCACTCGTTTGGGGAGAGTATCTACCATGATCACAGAGAAGCGCAACCTGAAGTACAAGATCAACTGGAAGGACGCGAGGGAGGGCATCCTGCGGGAGCGGATCGGCGGTGCGAAACTCCGGTTCGACCCCGACGTAAAGACGAAATCCGCATCCGATTTTTCAAAAAGGATCAAGGAGGGCGAGTACGAGTACGGCAGGAAGGCCACAGAGGTATTTTCCGGCTTCCTCGACCCCTCCATGGAGGTGCTTGAGATCGGGCCGGGGCCGGGGACGGTGACCGTTCCTCTCTCCAAGCTCGTCCGGCGGGTAACCGCTGTTGACCTCTCGCTCCGGAATATCGCCCACCTTGAGGAGAACCTGCGCGAGGAGGGGCGCGATAACGTCGATGTCATCCACGAAAACTGGCTCCGCACCGATGACGAGGCGCTCCGGGAACGCTACGACCTCGTCTTCTGCTCGCACTTCCTCTGGATGATCCCGGACCTTGAGGGGCACCTCGCGAAGATGGAGAACGCTTCCCGGCGCTACTGCGCCATCATCCAGCCGGCCGGGAGGGGGAGGCTCGTCAAGGACGTCTACACTGAGATCACCGGCAGGGAATATGCCGGCGAGTTCGAGCCCGACGGCGACTACTTCGCCTACGTCATACTCAGGGAGTGGGGCCGGCTGCTGAATGTCACCCACTTCTCGTTTACCAACACGATGACGCTTGAGGAGAAGGTCCGCTCGACCGCATCCTTCATCGGCCGGTTCGTCGAGGTCGATGAGGGCGTGGCTGAACGCATCCGCGGCCTGGTCCGCCCGCACGCCGATGCGAATGGCGTGTTCGTCGAGACTAACAACGTGGTGGCCATGTGGTGGGAAGTGGGCGATAGAGCATCCGGATAAAAATAAGATTACGGGGAGTCGCCGCCCTCATCTTCAGGACAGTCCTCTCCCCGCTCAAGGCTGCACCCGGCGATCTGGATCATCTTTCCATGCACCAGGGCGTCGGCGACCTTCCGCCGCGCCTCGTGGAGGTCACGCCAGAGGGTCTTTCTGGAGACCCCGAGGGTGCGGGCGGCCGTTTCCTGATCGAGCCCTCCAAGGTCGACGAGCCGGAGGGCTTCGACCTCTTCGGGGAGGATTAGGACAACCTCGCCGGGTTTCCCGCAGAGGGGGCCGAAACAGCGAAAATCTGCTCCATCCCCGATCCTCCGGCGGATCCGGGGCCGGCCCCGTCCCCGCCCTCGGCGGCCCCGGCCACCCCCGGGCTCTATCTCGTTCATCTTCGGATAGGCAGGAGACCCCGGCCTTCAGGCCGGGGAGGAATGCCGTCTGCCTGTCCCGGCATACCATTGTGTTCTCCACGCGATTCGGGTCAGGATTGTACAATCCTCGATTCTGGCATTTTGTGTCACCCGC
>JAAZIF010000019.1 GCA_012510335.1 Methanomicrobiales archaeon
CCTTTGAAGGGGTCGTCATAGCCCACGATGGGTTCTTCGCCACGCTCCCTGGATCTACGATCACCTTCAAGAACATCGAGGAGTACATCACCGACCCCGAGGACTACCCGTTCTGAGTCAGGAGGGGTCTCCCGCCGCCGGGGCGGCACCCCGGCGACCGGCGAGGTTTGAGCCGGCCATGATCGCCGGAGATCACGACCGGGCAAAAGATCGGGCGGTCTGCCGGCGGGGATGCTCGTCCCCGGGCCTCTACGTGGTGAGAGATTCACCTGGATCCTCAGGTGTTGCTCCTCAATAACCCCACTCTTCGTGGGTCAGCGGCGCCTGGTTGAGCATATCCCGGCAGTACCGCCACTGCGGCATGAACCGGTCCATAAGTTCCCTGAACCGGTCGGTGTGGTTCCGCTCGAGCAGATGAACCATCTCGTGGACGATGACGTACTCGAGGCACTGGACCGGCTTCTTCGCAAGCTCCAGGTTCAGCCAGATCCGCCCGGCCTCGATTGTGCAGGTGCCCCAAAGGGTCTTCATCCTCCTGACCCGCCAGTCGTCGACCGTAACCCCCATGATCCCCTCCCACTTAGCGATCAGCGGCGGGATCAGGGCTTTGAGCTCCTTTCGGTACCACCCGAGCATGATCTCCTCGCGCTCCCGGGCATCGCTTCCCGGCGGGACATAGAGGTCGATCCGCTCCTTATTGCGCATCTCGACGCGGGGCCGGCCGTCATGCTCGATGACGTTTAAGATGTAGCGTTGCCCCAGGAAGTAGTGCGTCTCGCGGTAGACGTACTCCCGCGGGCTCTGGCGCTCCTGGGCCAGGAACCGGGCCTGCTGCCGCCGGATCCAGGGGAGTTTCTCGATCACAGCGAGCCGCACCGCTTCATCATCCACGCGGAGCGGGGCCGCCACCCGGACCCGGCCTTCAGGAGGATAGACGCCGAGATGCAGGTTCTTGATATCCTTTCGAACCACATCGACATGCATATCGCCTACGGATATCCGGTGCATTCAGGTATACTCCTGCTGCTTCCTGACGAGCTCGAGGGTCTCCTCGATCTTATCATCATCCGGTATGACCCTCCTGATGGCGATGCGGACCATCCTCGTCTTGATGGGGTTGTGTATCCAGCCATCCTGCTTGGTCGACGTCACCGCCTCGTGGACCGCAAGCGCGATCGCCTCGTCCTCACCGAGGTTGTCGTAGAGAGCCTGTTTCCCCGGCGTATCCAGGGTCTCCGGGTACCTTGCGCCATCGCCTGGCCGGCCGATCTGTTCTGCCAGATCGACGATCTTTGCCAGGTACTCCCGGTACCCGAGTGCTCCTGCACGGCGCTCCCTGATCAGCGCATCCAGGAGCTCTGACATCCTCTCGTAGTACCTCGGGTTGATCGGAGACTCGTCGGTGATGAGCCTGCGGACGTTGTTCTCGATCGCCTCGGTGACTGCTTCAGGATCGCTTCGTATGCCCGGCGGGAGCGTCTCGACGGCGCCGGCGCCGCGCTCAAGGAGGAGCTGGACCAGCGGAACATCATCGAATGCCGATATCTTCACGCTATCCTCGGCCCGGATGTAGGTGTCGAGGAGGTGGCGCATGGCCGGCTCGTAGAGCTTGAGGTCGATGTAGTCACCGCTCGCCCGCATGATCTCGCTACGGACGCTGTCGTAGTGGGTGACCTCGGCCCTGATCGCCGAGGCCTCCGCCTCGGTGTAGCCGGCGGCCTGCATCTCGTTTGCAAGGCCTGTATACGCCCGGGTGAGTGAGGCGACCAACCGGTAGAGGGTGTTTCTCCTGCGCTCGTTCCGCCTGAGCGCCTCCGGGTCTGCGGTGTCGTCCGCACAGAAGAAGTGCATGTACGCAAGGGTGTCGCGCGGTGGCATGACCGGCTCGCAGAGCGCTCTCACCGCCTCCAGGGCGGCGTCGAGGCGCTCGCGTCCCTGTTCCAGGCGGTCTTTGAGCAATCCTGAGACGTCCTCCCTGTCAAAGCCGCTGAAGGCCTCGCCGGTGTAGTCCTTGATCGACTTCTCAAGCGACCGGAAGAGGTCTTTGTAGTCGATGATGCAGCCGTACTCCTTGTCCTCGCCGTCGAGGCGGTTCACGCGGCAGATCGCCTGGAAGAGACCGTGGTCGCGCATGTGCTTGTCGATGTAGAGGTAGGTCGCGGGCGGGGCGTCAAACCCGGTCAGGAGCTTGTCGACGACGATCAGGAGCTTCATCTGGCCGGGCTCGTTCACGAACCGCCTCTTCACCTCGGCCTCGAACTGCTCGACTTTGTACATCGCCGTATCCTCCGGCTCATCGAAGTGTTCAGCGAGCATCCTTCGATAGATCCCGTACTGCCGCAGCCTCTCGGTCAGCCCTTCGCCGGTCTCTTCGCCCCTGATGGCCGAGGGTGACGGCACGTAGGAGGTTATGACCGCACACCTGCCGGCAAGGTCGGTCCTCTGGAGGATCTCGAAGAACCGGCAGGCCGAGTAGATGCTGCTTGTGACGAGGAGAGCGTTTCCGCGGCCGCTCCGGAGCCGGTCACGCAGTTCCATGTCGAGCAGGATATCGCCGGCGATCTTTTCGAGGCGGTCCTGTGCGCTGAGAACCTTCTGCATGGTCCCCCAGCGCCTCTTGAGTTCAGCCCTCGCGGCGTCGGTCAGGCCCCGGGTCTTGATCTCGAACCACTGGTCGATCTTCTCCTGCGAGGTGAGGTTCTGGTCGATGTCGCGGGCCTCGTACTGGAGGTCGAGGACAACACCGTCGCGCACGGCCTCGTCGTACTTGTAGGTGTGGATGTAGGGGCCGAAGACCTCGATGCTCTTCTGCTTGTCTGCCTTCAGGAGCGGTGTGCCGGTGAACCCGATCAGCGTCGCCCCGGGGAGGAGCGCCTTCATCGCCTGGTGCAGCCTGCCGGACTGGGTGCGGTGGCATTCGTCGACGAAGACGAAGAACTCGCCCCTGGGGGAGAAACCGCGGGGGAGGTTCTTCTTGATCTCGGTGATGTATGTCTCGAGATCGGTATCGCTGAGGTCGTCACCGCGACCGAACTTGTGGATCAATGAACAGACCAGCCACTCGCTCTCCTTCGTGAGGATGCGGATGAGGTCGGCGCCGCTCCTGGTGCGGTATATACTCTCACCGACGCCGAGGAAGACCTTCTCGATCTGGTCGTCGAGTTCGGTTCTGTCGGTGACGAGCAGGACGCGGGCGCCCGGCACGTGCTCGCGGATCCATTTCGCGAGCCAGACCATGATCAGGCTCTTCCCGCTGCCCTGGGTATGCCATATGATCCCGCCCTCGCGCCGCTCGACGCTCTCCTGTGCGGCCCTGACCCCGAAGTACTGGTTGTGCCGGCAGGTCTTCTTGATCCC
>JAAZIF010000368.1 GCA_012510335.1 Methanomicrobiales archaeon
CAGATAGGCCGAGCCGAAACGCCCGCTGGCGCCGCCGCCCACAAAGATCGCGTCATATTCGCGGGTGTCGTTCTCATCGACATTGTAGACGATCTCGCCGCCATCGGGCGCGTCATAGGGGTTGGGCAGGGTAAAAAGCACGTCATACAGGCGCAGTTCGGCGTTAATCGCGTGCCGGGCAGAGACCCAGTGCAGCGTGCCGCGCACCTTGCGTCCATCGGGCGACATGCCGCCGCGCGACTCGGGGTCGTAGGTGCAGTGCAGTTCCACCACCTCGCCGTTCTCATCCTTAACCACGCCGGTGCAGGTGATGTAGTAGGCGTTCATCAGGCGCACCTCGCGCCCCGGCGCCAGGCGGTAGAACTTGCCGGGCGGGTCTTCCATGAAGTCCGAGCGCTCGATATACAGCTCCTGGCTGAAGGGCACCTCGCGGGTGGGGCTGTTTTCCTGGTCAAAGGGGAAGTAGGGCACGGGAAAGGTTTCTTCCCCGTCGGCGGGGTAGTTATCGATGATCACCTTCAGCGGTTCCACCACGGCCATCACGCGTGGCGAGCGGGTATTCAGGTCATCGCGCAGGACGTGTTCCAGCAGTTCCATGTCGATGATGCTGTGAGCCTTGGCGACGCCGACGGTCTCAGCAAAGGTGCGGATCGCTGCAGGGGTGTAGCCGCGGCGCCGCATGCCGGAAAGTGTGGGCATGCGCGGGTCATCCCAGCCGCTGACATGCCCTTCCCGCACCAGTTGCAGCAGCTTGCGCTTGCTCATCACGGTGTAGGTCAGGTTCAGGCGGGCAAACTCGATCTGCTGGCTGTGAAAGATGCCCAGCTCGTCCAGGCACCAGTCATACAGCGGGCGGTGGTCTTCAAATTCCAGCGTGCAGATCGAATGGGTGATGCCCTCAATCGAATCCGAGAGGGCGTGGGCGTAATCGTACATCGGGTAGATGCACCACTCGTCGCCAGTGCGGTGATGGTGGGCGTGCAGGATGCGGTACAGCACGGGGTCGCGCAGGTTCAGGTTGGGCGAGCGCATGTCGATTTTGGCGCGCAGGGTGCGCGAGCCGTCGGGGAATTCGCCGGCTTTCATGCGCTGGAACAGGTCCAGGTTTTCTTCGATCGAGCGATCGCGGTAGGGGCTGTTCCTGCCGGGTTCGGTGAGGGTGCCGCGGTATTCGCGCAGCTCCTCGGCGGTCAGGTCGCACACGTAAGCGCTGCCCTGGCGGATAAGCTGCAGGGCGTATTCATACATCTGCCCAAAGTAATCCGAGGCAAAATACAGGCGGTCATCCCAGTCGAAGCCCAGCCAGCGGATATCAGCCTGGATCGATTCGACATACTCCACTTCTTCGGTAATCGGGTTGGTGTCATCAAAGCGCAGGTTGGTCAGGCCGCCGTAATCCTGGGCGATGCCAAAATTAAGGCAGATCGATTTGGCGTGTCCGATGTGCAGGTAGCCGTTGGGCTCCGGCGGGAAGCGTGTATGGACGCGATCAAAGCGGCCGTTTTCCAGGTGTTCGTCGATAATGTCGGTGATAAAGTTTGAACGTTTGGGCGTGTTCTCTGCGGTCATGTTGAACTCCATGGGATGATTTCTATGGTCAATGATCATTTGG
>JAAZIF010000216.1 GCA_012510335.1 Methanomicrobiales archaeon
AATCTCGGCCCTGGCCTTTCCTGATTCAGGTCAAAAGCCCGGTACCCCGGACAGGGCTATCTCCGACCGCTACGATCTCAAAAACACTTATCAAGATCTGGACTGCCGTAGCAGCACCACACCTGCAGGAAGCTGAGGGATGGATCTTCCGGATCCGCTGACAGAACCCGGTGCTTCAGGCCTATTTGAGAGTGCGATCAGGGGAGAAATCTCTCCAGCCACCTTCCTACCGGTAGATGTTGCTCCGGTGTCCTGCTTCCAGCACGAGAACCAGGAGGTGCTCATCCTCGATCGTGAGAATGACCCGGTAATCGCCCACCCGGAGCCGGTAGGCAGGCGTCCCTGCGAACCCTGCCAGTTTACGGACATGCTGGTGCGGATCCTCCCGGAGCCCGGCTACCGAGCGGATGATCCGCCGGGCCACCTCGGGCGGGAGATTCTTGAGATCCCGCCGGGCCCGGGCGGTGTAGGTGACCGTATAGGTCATTCCTCCACACCAAATTCCTTTCGGATATCGTCCTCAGAATAGAGCCGGCCCTCCTTGATATCTTCCAGGGCCTCCTCGATACCCCAGATGGCCTCTTCCGAGAGGGGTTCGTCATCGACAGCCATGTCAAGCAAGCGGCTGATAACATCGTTATAAGACTCTCTGGGATGCCGTTTAAGGCCTTCCAGGCGGTCTTTGTTCGCTGATGTGATCCAGACGGTAGTGGCTGACATATAAACACCTATAGGTCATTATAGAATATGAAACGTGCGGTCGGGCAGCCGAAGATCCTTCACAACGGCACGACATCGCAGAGAGGCGCGGTCCCTGATGTACCGGTGCAGTCCTCCCCGGGTCACCACGCCGATCTCACGGCCGGGCAGGTCTTGCAGGTTCTGAGCGATGTGACCGGGGAGACTCCTTCCCGGCTCGAACCTGGCAAGGGCGCTCTCCGGAGTCTCCTCGTCCCGGGCCACTGACCCGAAGACCCTGACCGTGCGGGCGCCGCATCAGGCTGCAAATCTGAGGATCTCGCCCCGTCGCTCACGCAGGTCGGCAAAGAGGCTCAATCCATCCCTCTCCAGTATCGATCTTACCAAACTAGAGAGATGGTTGGCAGGAGATCTCTCCCGGGTACAGTTGCCCCGGGACTTACGCGATCCGCTCTCCCGCAGCCTCGAGCCGGGGGGTCTGATCGTAGATCTCCTCGACCGTGAGGACGACCGCCGCCATCCCCTCCAGGCGGGCTGCAAACTCCCCGGTATGCCCGGCCCAGACGCTCCTGTCAAGCAACGCCGTTACCTCATCATCCCTGTGGATCGCCACCCGGCCCTTCACCTTATACGCCCTGAACGGAGGGGTCCACTCCCAGACACAGAGCGATGCAACGGGGCGGTGCACAAGGTTCTCATGGGTCTGCATGAAGTAGAGCTCGCCCCACACGATGGTCTCAGGATCCCTGACCATGACCGACTTTGCTGCAACATTGGGCATTCCGTCGGCCCCGACGGTTGCGACGGGAACCGAATGCCAGGCGCGCAGAAGCGCAATAAGGTCATCGGGCATCATCGCCATGGTTCAATCATAACTCCCCGAAGTCATATCCATAAAATTGATCATCTCAATCCTCCCCTCTCATGGCCCATCCATGTTCATGGTCGATATATAGTGTTGCACCGGGAGGTTGACCGGGGTTTCACCGCATACGCCCGGGAGCGAGATCTTCCGATGATTGCCCCCGGCAGCATGTAGCGCCGTGCCCTGCACCTCCCCGAGAGACCTCTGCTCTGGTCGGGTATGACTTCAAATTCCTTCGAAGTTAACGCTGGGTATAACTACCAGGCACGCCATACCGCAGACCATGAACAGAATCCTTCCCGGCCTGCTGCTCCTGGCAGGCCTCATCGCATTCGGTTGCATCACTGCGGGGTGCATCGACACGCCGGGGGCGACCTCTGAGAATGTCACCCCTCCCACCGGGGAAGAGACGCCGGCCGGCGATCCCGGCGATTTGGCGGCCGGAAACACCCGGTTCGCCTTTGACCTCTATAGCCAGCTCGCAAACGACCCGAAATACGCAGGCAAGAACATCTTCTTCTCGCCTTACAGCATCTCCTCAGCCCTTGCGATCACCGGCGAGGGCGCCCGCGGCACGACCGCTGATGAGATCCGGGCGACACTCCACCTCCCGGCAGACGATACCCTCCGGCGAGAGGGATTTGCGGCGATCGATGCCGGCCTGAACAGCGGCGATGAGAACTACACCCTCCGCACCGCAAACGCCCTCTGGGCTGAGAAGACGTACACCTTCCTCCCCGAGTACGTCGATGTTGCCAGGGACTGGTACTCGGCGGATGCGAAGAACCTCGACTTCATAGGCAACCCCGAGGGGTCGCGCGCGACCATCAACCGCTGGGTCGAGGAGAAGACCGAGGATCGGATCCGCGACCTCCTGCCGGCAGGTTCTATCGATTCCATGACCCGGCTTGTTATCACAAACGCGATCTACTTCAAAGGCACCTGGGTGAAGCAGTTCGATCCGAAAGAGACACAGGAAGAAGAGTTCCGGGTCGGGGCGGAAAAGACCGTGACAGTCCCGATGATGCACCGGATGGATGAGGATGCCATATACTGCTACAACGAGACCGATACCCTCCAGGTGCTTGAGATGCCATATGCCCACGAGAGCGGGAGCGAACTTGCGATGCTCGCCCTCCTCCCGAAGGATGACGACCTGACGGCCGCCGGGGATGCCCTCGACCCGGAGGCGATCGCGGTCATCCGGCAGTCGCTGGTCGAGCAACGGGTGAAGGTATCCTTCCCGAAGTTCACACTCAATACAGAGTACAGCCTCCCGGGGACGCTCGCCGCGATGGGGATGCCGACGGCATTCACCGATGCCGCCGACCTCTCGGGGATGGATGGGACACAGGATCTCTTCATATCCGGGGTCGTCCATAAGGCATTTGTCGACGTGAATGAGGAGGGGACCGAGGCCGCGGCGGCGACCGGGGTCATCGTGAACCTCACAAGCGCACGTCCTGATACCACGCCCGTATTCCGGGCTGATCACCCGTTTGTCTTCCTTATAATCGAGAAGGACTCCGGCACGATCCTCTTTATCGGTACGGTAGTAGACCCGGTGGGCTCGTAAGGGGCGGGAACCCCCCCCTCACACCGCCCGGAGCCGCTCGATGATCGTCTTTTGCAGGTAGCCTATGAGCGGCATGTCTGACCCGATCATAGCGTGCCGCCCGGAGCCTGCCGCTGCGATCGCAAGGAAATCCTGGCCGTCGACCAGGATAGCACACTCCTCCAGCCGGAGGTCGCCTTCTGCCGGCCTGTTCACCGGCGCGGTTTCCAGTAGATCGATGACGGTCCCCCGGGCCTCGTAGATCGGGAGGTTGATACCTGCGTACTCCTCACTATTGCGCACGACGACGTAGAGGTCGATCCTGCGTTCGAGCGGCTTGATAGCCGCGTGGTACCTCTGGAGGAACTCAGGGCTGTAGCAGAGGATCACCATGCTCTTCTTCGCCCGGCGGAAGAGTGAGGCGATGTGATTCTCGATCGCCCAGTCACTCCGGAGGATGAAGAACGAGTCCGGGACGAGGCGCGGTTTGACCGAGAGGCTCTTGAGCGCTTCCCTGACCTCATCTAGGGATCGGATATAGTCCTCTTTGAGCCGGTCGAAGACCTGGTCGATGTCCAGCACGTAGTACGATGTCGGGGATCCCTCCTCCACCCCTATGAACCCCCTCCGGGCCAGATCGTTTAAGATCTCGTAGATCCGGCCCCGTGGAACCCCGCTCACCTCATGGATATCCCGGGCGGTCGCCTTCTGCAGCCCGACGAGCGAAGAGTAGACGCTCGCCTCGTACTCGTTCATCCCGAGAGCCCGGAGCCCGGGGACAACCTCAACAGTCATTGCACTTCTATTTGGTTGCAACAGATTTATGTTCTCTGGGGTGAGATGGTTACAGTGGCGAGAGAGACCATCTCCTCGCATCATAAATCCATCGGAGACCAGTCTTTAGTCTATGACTCCATGCGATTGAGGACTACCCGGGCATCTCCACCTTCATCGGCGGGACTAATACCCCGGCGATTGACTGGACAGAGCAACATGTAAACGATCAATCACCAGAAAATACAGGCGAGAGTATAACGCCGGATAATTCCTAATGAGATCTGCGTTTCAGAGATAAAGGAACATCCTCCAATCCGTATGCCCGGGAAGCATACCCTCGCGGCAGGCTCAGGTCTGACCTGGGCCGCCGCCCACACCGTTTCGTCTGATACGGCAGCATAGCAGAGCACTCATGGCCCCCTTCCTCTATAGCGTAACAGTACCCAGGACACGTCGCCACAGAGACTGACCCCCGCCAGGGTTGCGGCAGATTCATATTGGGCCCAATAAATACGGTACCCCCGCAGATACGCCACATCACAGTTTGAGGATATTCATGAACACCATGACCGCCTGCAGGACCGGCCTCCATGGATCTGCGATCCTGCGCAATTATCATGACGTGGATAAAGACCGCACAGCATCGCTGCTCCCGATCACCCTTACAGAGGCGAAGATTCCTTCAGACTGCAGGCGATCCACGAGAAGACCCATGCAATTGATCCCCGCCATCGCCAGCGAGCACGGGGATCGAACACATCCACCGGCCGGCCGGGAGGGATGTTCATGAAGAGCCCCTACGAATGGCTCGCAGAAGCCATCAACAACCACACCTGGGTCGTCGCCGGGGTCGCCGTAACCATATTCATCCTGGCGCTCTTCGGGCTCTCGATGGTCACTATGGAGACCGGCGACGACACCTACATCGATAAGACCACCCCCCGCGGCGCGCTCCTTGCTCATTACAAACACACCTACGGCTCGGATGCCGTTATCCTCATCTACGAGGCGGACAGTGTCAGCAATCCCGATATCCTCCGGTACATCGACAACCTCCAGGAAGACCTCAGGAACGAGCGCTACGTCGCCGGGGTCAACGGCGTTGTGGATCTCCTCAAACAGGCATATGGTGGCACCCTTCCATCATCTAAAGCGGAGATCGAGTGGATAATCGCCCAGGCCCCCCCGGAGATCGTCGAGCAGATGATGCCCTCGGACCTAATAACCCTCAGCAGCATCACCCTTGAGCCGGGCGTCTCCATGGATGCCCAGAAACAGGTTCTCGGGAGCATCGAGTCTGCCATCCGCATATCAGAGCCCCCGCCGGGCCTCACGGTCTCGGTCTCCGGCGGCCCGGCGTTCGCAAAGGAGATGGGAGATGAGATAGGGGCGCAGATGGGCCTGCTGATCCTTGCGGCCATGCTTCTCATGGTGCTTGCGGTCTCGCTCCTCTTCTCCCATGTCCGCTACCGCCTACTCCCTGTCGGGATTGTTGCCGTCGGGCTCATCATGACCTTCGGGTTCATGGGTCTCTTCGGGATCCCGGTCAGCATGGTGGTGGTCGGGGCGTTCCCTGTGCTGATCGGTATCGGGATCGACTATGCGATCCAGTTCCATGCCCGGTTCGATGAAGAGATCCGGCATGGTACGATCCCGGAGGCGATATGGGCCACAGTCGTGAACCTCGGCCCTTCGGTCCTGATCGCGATGATTGCGACGTCGCTCGGGTTCATCGCCATGTTCTTTGCGCCGGTGCCGATGGTGGCGGACTTCGGGATGGTCTGCACCATCGGGGTCGTCTCCTGCTACATCGCGGCGCTGATCATCGTCCCGGTCTTTGCGATCATCACCCGCTACCGGCCAAAGAGGGAAGTCGATTCCTCTGAAGAGCCTGACAACTCTTTCATCGAGCGGTATAACCGCCTCCTCGGCCGACTGGCCTATACCGTCGCAAAACACCCGATCCCCGTCATCCTGCTCTTTGCTATGGTTGCAGCGGGGGGCTACTACCTCGACCAGAGCGTCCCTATCAGCGCAGATGAAAAGACATTCGTCCCGCGCGATATGCCGGCCCTACAAAACCTGGAGAAGGTCGGGCGGGTGATGGGCTCGACGAGAACCATCCCGGTCATCGTGATCGCAGACGATGTCCTCTCCCCGGAGACACTCACCTGGATAGATGAGTTCGGAGATTACGAACCAGAACATAATGATAAGATCACCGGGGTTACGAGCATCACAACCCTGATCCGGGAGTACAACGGCGGGGTGCTCCCCTCAACCCGGGCGGAGGTCGATGATGTCCTCGCCCGGATCCCGGAGGCATCCCTGGAGCGCCACCTCAACGGAAACATGGAGACGGTGCTTGAGTTCTCGACGGTCGATATGGAGATGAGCGTCGCCCG
>JAAZIF010000020.1 GCA_012510335.1 Methanomicrobiales archaeon
CACCTGGACCGAGAAGTTATGCTCACCCGGTGTCACGTTCTCCCATGTGTAGGAGGTGTTTGTCGAGATGACGTAGTCGCCGGTCTCAGGGATGGCGGGAACGTTCTCGTTTGTCGGTATCGGGGCATCCAGGTAGAAGTGCAGGTGCCCCTCGCCAGGCGCGTTTTCCTGGCCCGTGGGCTCGACCAGAGTGAAGTTCGTAAGATTCACCTCGACGGTCACGTTCCCGGCAGCAACACTGGCGCCCTCCTCCGGTGATATGATCGTAAGGTTCACGACCGGTGTCACGTTCTCTGCCGGCATGGGTGTCGGTGTCATGTTCTCAGCCGCCGCCGGCACATTCACGTAGACATTCATTGTGTAGGAGGCGTTATCCACGGAGTGGCCTGGAGGCCCGTAGGAGAAGATCACCTCGTCCCCGTCGGTTACGTTCGTAGCAGCAGGTTCAGTAGCAGCCTCCTCGCCATTCACCCGGAATGTCCAGGCATGCGGGATCTCATCCAGTACCTCGTTTCTTATGCCTCCAATTGACACGATGCTGAGATTTCCCTCTTCAGGAGGGAGATCCAGAGCAACCTCATACTCAAATGCTCCGAGGATCGAGGCTGCATCAAGCGCTCCAAGTACGGTTGCCTGAGGAACCTCATACACCCCGGTGTCGTTTATGGGCGTAATGTTCACATACTCATCAGGGCTCAGTCTGACAGGCCCCTCTCCAATCAGGATTGCTGCGCTTACAGCAACGATCGATAGGAGAAGGACGATGCACAAACTGACCAGTAACGATTGTTTCATGCATATTCCCCCTTGCGGGCAAGTGAATGTTTGAAGAAATATAAAAATATTACTATAAAAAAATTTAAGCGAGAATATCAAGAATTCCAGGCGAATATGAGGAGATCATTCATGTTTACAATCAGATCCTCAGGCCGGCCATAGCGAGGAGATTTGCGCGCGTAGAGACGGCCTTCCCCGGGGCAGGCGCCACGCAGACCGGCACCAGGGATCCCCGGAAGCATCGCTTTCTACCCTGGAACCCGGGGAGTATGGGGAAGGCAGCCAGCATCGGAGCATACTTTACATCGATTGCATACTATCTATGATGGAAAGTAAGGAGTTGTCCGCTTGAAAGAAGAATCATGCACTTCCGCCGGATCGGTCACCACCTTTACGCGGTTGCCTGCCCGCTCACAGCCCTGGATCGCCCGCGCCGGCATAGCCCCGGCGATCCCTTGCGGGGCGGGATCATGACCGGCGGCCCTGATTTACGGGAACATGCAGGGATCTACCTGCGCGGGCTGATGATGGGCGCATGCGACATCATCCCCGGCGTCTCCGGGGGGACGATCGCCCTCATAACGGGGATCTACGAGAGGTTGATCGGGGCCATCGGGAGCATCGACTTCGCATCGGCAAAACACATCTTCAGGGGGGACTTCAGGGCGCTCCGCGATGACCTTGAGAAGATCGATATACCGTTCCTCGTGGTTCTCCTCGCCGGGATCGGCACCGCCTTCTTCGCGATGGCGGGGGTGATCTCATCCCTCCTCGCCAATCACGCGGTTGCGACCTACTCTTTCTTCCTCGGCCTGATCATAGCTTCCGCCGTCGTCCTATTCCTTGAGATCCGGTTCTTCAGAGCGGCCACCATCGCCTACCTCGTCGTCGGGGCAGGCGCCGGATTCCTCCTTGCGGGCATCGGACACCTCAACGTCGGCCACTCTCTGCCGGTAATCTTCTTCACCGGGATGGTGGCGCTCTGCGCCATGATCCTCCCGGGTATATCAGGAGCATACATGACCCTCGTCCTCAACCAGTACGAGTTCATGCTCGCGGCGCTCAGG
>JAAZIF010000217.1 GCA_012510335.1 Methanomicrobiales archaeon
CCATGCCTGCCGGTCCGGGACTCGATGATCGTGCCATCGATGTTCAACCGGAGGAATTGATCCGGGAAAGCCTCGATCACCGCGGTCAGCTCCGACGTGGTCTGCTTGAGGAGTTCCTCTGTCGCGACATGCTCGGTGACGTCCCGGATGACATAGAGGTTATACATCTCCCCGATGGGTGTCTGCCGGATCTCGATATCCCGGACCCTCCCATCCCGGCAGACGACTCCGGCGACCACAGAGCCACGATCGCCCCGGAGGAGCTCCTCCCACATCTCCTGCACCTCCCGGCGGTACGCAGGGTTAGGATGGGCACGCTCAAACCAGACCGCTATGGAGGGGATGTCGCCCCCGGTGTATCCGGTGATCCTGGTGAATGCCAGGTTCAGGTACCGGCACCGCCCCTCACCATCCATCAGGGCAAACCCGTCCGGCGCTTCACGCAGAAGCGAGGGGCAGATCTCCCTGCCAGGAAGCTCCCCGGCTCCGCCTATCTCGTTGCACCGAATATCATTATCTCCTGTCATCGTATCTGGTTCTCCCGGCCCCCCGGCAAGTCGGGCCGCTGGCGTCGGTCATAGTGAATCTTACCGACTCTTATTGATATAATCATCGTTCTTTATCTCCACTGAATTCGGGATATGACTCATTTTAATGATATATATGGAGTTTTTTGTGAGTTCTGCTCGAATAATTGCGGCTGGCTTTTAACCCCTGGTCAGACTCTCCAGACGCATGCATCCCTGGCGTCACTCCATCCCGATCTTGAGGACATGCATGCAGTACTGGTCTATACTGGCAAAGAAGGCGGCCTTTGCCTGCTTCGATTGCTCTTCATCACCTTCGACAGAGTCGCGGAGTATGTACTCAAGCGCCGTGATGTAGTGGTTCTGCCCGGGCAATCCCCTCTTCGCCTCCTCAAAACTGGGATAACTCCCCGCCTTATTGTCGCTCATGACCTCAAGTGCGACATCAAGTATCAGGAGCAGGTGCCCGGGGAACTCTTTTATGATCGCCAGTTTCCGGAAACTGGTATACGATCTAGGCTGCTCCCCGAGGATCGCGAGCTTAAGCCCGAAGTAGAGCGGTTCATGGTCGTCGGGGTACCTCTGCATCATCTGTTTGACTATGCCGGCAGCACCGCTCCCGTCCCGCAGCTCAAGGCAGGTATCAAACGCCTCTGCCAGGAAGTACCTGTCATCAGGAAACTGTCCGATGGCTCGGGTGAGATAGTGCCGGCGGCGCTCTATATCACCCTCGTGTTTTGCCCGGAGAATCCCGATGCGGTAAAACCCGGGCTCCCCCGGGAACCAGGTGAATGCCAGGTCGAGCATGAACCAGAAGATCCGGTTCAGCCTGACGTCTTTTCGGTCAAATATCGGGAGACGGTTGAGCGGAGCACCGGACCGGGAGAGGTTCAGCATCTCCTCTCGGGCGTGAAGCTCCGATTCGCCCGGACCGGAACCCTGCTTCCTGTTGACCGTTCTTGAGAGAGAGTAGTAACAGTAGGCGATCGCCATGTTGACCCGGCCGTCGTAGTTCCTGTAGCGCGCCAGGTACTCGATCGCCTGCTGGTAGTCGCCCACGGTGATCAGTTTGAGGCCCACGATCACGTCGAGGGCTGCCCGCCTCCGTCTCCGCCGCCGGATTCCCATGGCGTGCCGGAGGATCTTCTCGAGGCGTTCCGTCGTAGGGGCTTCGCGCATGGTGCTGATCAGCGTGAGGGTGATCGCATCGATGAAATTATCGTAAGCCTGGTCATCCAGGCCGGGGGAGGTCTTATCGAGCGCGGCAGCAACATGCCTGTAGAAGACCGGCAGGTTTCCTTCCACCTGGGCGATGTTGTTTGCGATGTAATCGTTCATAGTAGCCTGAAGGTGTTCAAGCCTCCTGTTCCTGAGTGCTTCAGGCTGCCACGTCTCTCCCATAACTTAAAAGTGGTCTATCCCTGAGATATTTGTTTGTATATAGTTCCGATCCTGCGGCAGGCCTGCAGGACAGAAGGTTTGATTCTCCCCGGTCTCCAATACTCCAGGAGGATATGGGTATGCAGTTTCTGGAGTTCGCCCTAATCTGCGAGCGCCTGGAAGGGATCAGCGGGCGCCTGGATATGATCGAGATCGTCAGCACCGTTCTTTCCGGCCTCGCGGATGAGGAACTCCCCATCTTTGTCCGCTTCATAATGGGCCGGATCTTCCCCGACTGGAGTCCCCAGAAGCTCGGTGTGGGTCCAAACCTCCTCTACGACGCCGTCGCCTACGTCGTCGGCACAAAGCGGGAGCATGTCAGGGAAGAGATCAACACGACCGGCGACGCTGGACTGGCCATCGAAGGGCTTCTTGCAGATAAGGAACAGACGTCGTTCTTCGTCCAGGAGATGGATCTCATAG
>JAAZIF010000218.1 GCA_012510335.1 Methanomicrobiales archaeon
CCTGTGAAGATGATGCTTGCCCAGGCGGGAACCATCGCCGGGCAGATCGAGGATCACGGCGAGGTGGCCGTCGAGTACAAGTACGACGGGAGCAGGTTCCAGTTCCATAAGGTAGGCGAGGTCTGCCGGATCTACTCGCGAAGGCTTGAGGAGGTCACGGAAAGTCTCCCTGATATCGTCATGCATCTCAAGGAGGCCACAGACCATGACGTGATACTTGACGGCGAGGTGGTCGCTGTCCGGGACGGTCGGCCGATGCCGTTTCAGTATGTCATCCGGCGGTTCCGGCGGAAACACCAGGTGAACGCCATGATGGAGAAGATCGAGGCCGTGCCGCGCGTCTTTGACATACTCTATCTGGACGGCGAGACCCTGATGGATCGCCCCCTCACCGAGCGGCGCAGGATCCTTGAGGAGGTACTCGGCGCACACGTCGCCCCCCAGTTCCTGGTCTCGGATGTTGCCGGCGCGGAGGCGATATACACCGATGCCCTGTATCTCGGGCACGAGGGCGTTATGGTGAAAGTTCCATCATCCCCTTACACCCCGGGCGTCCGGGGCCGCCTCTGGGTGAAGGTGAAGCCCGGTGTTGAGACACTCGACCTCGCTGTGATAGGGGCCGAGTGGGGTGAAGGCCGGAGGGCGAAGATGTTCGGGTCGTTCCTGCTCGCTGTCCAGGACCAGGGCCGGCTCCTCCCCGTGGGCAAGGTTGCGACCGGGATCACGGATGAGGTGCTCGTCGAACTCTACGCCCTCATGAAGGACGGCGTGATCGCCCGCTCAGGCAAAGAGGTCACGCTCGAGCCGAATGTGGTCTTTGAGGTGGGTTACTCCGAGATCCAGGCGAGCCCGAACTACGCGAGCGGTTATGCGCTCCGGTTCCCGAGGTTTGTAGCGGTGCGGGAGGACAAGAGCGTGGACGAGGTCGAGAGCCTGGATAGCCTGGTCGGGCGCTACCGGCAGCAGAGAGCCTAAAAATCAAAGAGCGTCTTCTGGGTCACCATCTCCGGTATGAGCCGGCTGTGGGGGCGCCAGCGGGAGAACCCGATGAGGCGGGAGGCTGTATCGACCCCCTCCTCAAGGGTGGCGCACCGGGTCTTTGCTCCGCTCATGGCGTTTCGGGTCGCCTCCCGCACCACCCAGGTGCCGAGCGGCGCCCAGTACTCGCCGGTGATGCTCCGGAGCACGAGCACCCGGGCGGAGCGCCGTATGCCCTCCAGGTACTCGGTGACCGCCAGGCGGGCGGAGTAGTAGGCCCCCATGAGGGGTGAGTAGCCGGACCGGGTGAGCCCCTCGCCGTCCTGCGCGATCGTCTCCTCCTCGCCGCCCCAGAGTGACTGCCTCCCCCAGACCTCGATCATCTCAAACCGCCAGTCCCCCGGGACGAGGAGGCAGACTATATGGTTCCCGTAGAGCGATGCTGAGAATACCTCTATATCGCTGATCGGGGGGTAGCGCGCGATCTTCTTCTTGAGCCGGGTCGATACCGAGTCATCGACCGCCGTTATCGCCCAGCGTGTCGGGACGACGCGCCTCCGCCGCCCGAGGAGGCCGGCGGTGAGGAGCCCGGTTATCTTGTAGACGTCGGTGCCCGAGGCATGGAGAACCTCAAAGGCGTCTGTTGCGGAGAGGTCGGTGTCCGACGTGGCCCGGTCCACCACACGGTCCACACGCGCATTATCGAGGACGTCCATCTTCCGTATGGCCCCGGTGAGCCCGACGGGCGCGATCGTGCCGTCGAACCGCAGATCGAACGCGACGGGTTTTACAAACCGCACCTCCACGTCGAGCGGCCTGCTCGAGAGCGCTATCTCCTGGAGGTTATCGGTGAGCCGCCCGGTTCCGGCGGTGCCGCGTATCGTCCGGGCACGTATCCCGACGATATCCTCTATCGC
>JAAZIF010000219.1 GCA_012510335.1 Methanomicrobiales archaeon
CCACGACCAGTACTTCTACCGCTACCCGGCAAAGATGATCTCCGGGAAGATCGCCTCACCCCGGTTCCTGATGGACAACCGGATGCTCATCCGCGCACACATCCATGCCCTCATCCTTGAGGTCATCACGCTCAAGATCCCACAGAAGATCGATGGGATCCTCGACTTCGATATGGATAACCTCCCCATGTTTGCAGAAGATGTCGAGGGCGAGGAGGAAGGGCTCAGCAGAACCCGGCTTGGTGATATGATCATGGAGCGCCGTTTAGAGATCCTGGATGCGGCCGACGAGGCGCTGGCTGAAGAAAAGGAGTCCCTTGAGTGGCTTGATGATGCTTTCATCGCACAGACCGTTGACTCGTTCATCACCTCCTTTGATGGCGCCTTCAACCTCTTCCGGAGCGAATTTTCAGCGCTCCGGAGAGAACTCGATGAGATCAACGCCTTCCTGCAGCGAGGTCGGATCTCAGACCGGCAACGAGGTGCTTACACGCGGAGGCGTGGTTCGATCGAGAAGAAGCTGCGGGATATGCGAAACGGCGGCGGCGACTTCACAACCTACCGGTATCTCGCTTCACAGGGATTCCTCCCGAACTACGGCTTCCCCACACAGGTCACATCGCTTGCCATCGACTACAAAGGGATCCTTGGATCTGAAGAGGCTGAGCTGAGGCGGGACCGAAACATCGCGCTCGTAGAGTATGCCCCCGGAAACAGCGTCTACTTCAGCGGGAGCCGGTACTCGATCAGAACCCCCCGGCTCAGGACCGAGAACAACCAGCCCGCTATGAGCACCACCCTCACATGTCCATATTGTGCAGCGGTCTACCTGGATGAGAAGGAGATCTCCATGACCGGCGGAGCCTGCAGGAGCTGCGGGGCGGCGCTTGAGGGTGCCACGGTCACCGAGCACTCGATCGAGATGCCCGACCAGCTCGCTGAGTCCCGGTCGATGATCACCAGTGATGAAGAGGAACGCCAGCGCCTCGGCTACGAGGTCAGCCGGCACTACACCCCCTCGGGCACACGGAAGTTCTATGTGGCCGGCGACCCCGAGGAGCCTCTCCTCACCATCTCCTATGACCACTCGGGAAAGATCATCAGCATCAACCATGGCCCTATCCCGTCTGATAGGGATGAACCCCTCGCGGGCTTCACGCTCTGCACGGCATGCAACCGCTGGATATTTGGAAAAGACGGTGTGAAGAATCACCTCGACTCTAAAGATGAGATGAAGCGGTGCTGGAGGAACGGGACCGAGGAGAACATAATCAGGAACATCGTCCTCTACACCGACACCCGGCACGATGTCATCAAGATCGATCTGCCGGTCCTGCTCGATGGCGAGGGAGACCCGCTCGACGAAGAACTCTATACCCCCTTCTTCGTGACGCTCGCCCAGGCGATCGTCGAAGGGGTGCAGATCAGCATGAACGTCGATGTGGATGAGGTCCGCTACTTCCTTATGCCGGATCCCGAGAACAGGAAAAAATCGAGCATCATCCTCTACGAGACATCGGAAGGCGGCGCCGGCATACTGGAGTCGATCGCCGGTCCGTCAACGTTCCATGAGATCATCAGGCAGGCGCTCACAATCCTCCACGATTATGACGAGAAGAAGTGCGACCGGGCATGTTACGAGTGTCTCTGCAACTACTACAACCAGCCCTACCATAGCATCCTCGACCGAAAACTCGTGCTCCCCCTCCTCCGCTCCCTCCTGATGGCGGAGATCGGCACTATCCCCGATCACTCGCCCCCGGCAATGGATCACCTTGAAGAGCTCCTCTCGGTCTGTGAATCCTCCTTCGAAAGACAGGTTCTCCAGGCGATCCACCAGGCTGGCCTTCCCCTCCCGGACGGCGGGCAGGAGATCATCGCGGATGGGGACGAGCTGATCGCCCGCCCGGACTTTGTCTACCGGAGGGATGGCCACTCGATAGTGATCTTTGTCGATGGGCCGGATCATGACCGGGAGGCGCAGAGACGGGATGATGAGAGGAACAGGGATCGACTAGACCTTATGGGGTATACGGTCTTTCCGATAAGCTACCGGGAGGCGCTTGAGGAGCGTATTACTGATCTCTCGGAGTTGCTGCAGTAGTTCCCGGCATCCGGCGCCCACCCAAAACCGGTGCATTTAAAGCCCCCTCCCGGCAAAGCCTTCTACCAGGAGGGGCGGTCAGATGGTCAGGTTCCTGCACACAGCCGACTGGCAGATCGGCATGAAAGCGGTTCGCACCGGCAAGAGAGCAAACGCCGTCAGGCAGAAGCGGTTCGATGCGGCCGATCGTATCGCAAAACTCGCAGAGGAGGAGGATGTCGATTTTGTGATCCTCGCCGGCGACACGTTCGAGGACCACAACGTGGACGACGTCGCCGTGAAGCGGACGGTCGACATACTCAATCAGCTCGACCCCATCCCGGTCTACGTCCTGCCGGGCAACCACGACCCCATGATCCCGGGCGGAATATGGGACCGGGACAGCTGGGGCCGGGCCGGCCCGCATGTCACACTGCTCTCAGAGCGGCGGGAATACACTCACGGCGACGACGTCACCCTCTACGCATGCCCGCTCACCCAGAAGCAGAGCAGCCTCGACCCCACCGCCTGGATCCCGCTCCGCGAGGACGACCGGATCCGGATAGGCATCGCGCACGGCGCCCTCGACATCCTGCCGGATCGCGTCAACTTCCCCATAGCCGCAGACCGCCCGGAGGCTAGCGGGCTTGATTACCTCGCGCTCGGGGACTGGCACGGCTACCGTGTACTCGGGCGGGCGGTATACCCCGGCACGATGGAGCCCACCGGTTTCGGCGAGAAAGACCCCGGGAACGTGCTCGTCGTCGATATCGAGGAGGCCCATGCCGAACCGCTGATCACCACCCACCCCACCGGCTCCCTGAGGTGGGTCGATATCGAACCCGGGATCTCCACCTTAGAGGATGTCGAGATGTTCGATAGAACCCTGCGAGACCTGGAGCCTCTGGCCTCGGTCCTCCTCAAGATCTCGCCGGATGTCAGCGGATGCACCGATAGCCGGGCCCTGCAGCGCCTTGAGACGCTCAGGGGAGAGATCGAGGAGAGAGCCTTCTTCCTGGAGTGGAGAGACCCCGTCAACCAGCCCATAGCCGGCGATGGGGAGAACCAGATCCCTGATGGGATGCTCTACGAGATCGATGGAGCCCTCGCTGCGATCCTCGACGGCCGCATCCCCGAAGGCCCGGGACACCAGTTCGCAGACCGGGATCCTGAGGTCATCCGGGCAGCGCGATTGCTCCTCCACCGCCTTGCCGGGGGACGGTCAGCATGATCGTCGAAGAGATAACGGTCCGGAACTGGCGCAGTTACCGCAGACCCCACACCTTCCGGTTCGATGAGGGCTTCAACCTCCTGGTCGGCCGCAACGAGGCCGGGAAATCAACCCTGTTCGAGGCCTTCACCCGGGTTCTCTTTGACCGGCACAACTCGCGAACCGAGGAGATCCGGAGGATCCAGCCGATAAACAGCTCCCTCGGGCCGGAGGCAACGATTATATTTCAGTCGGGTGAGAGCAGGTTCAAGGTCCGGAAGCAGTTCCTTCAGAACCCCACTGCCGAGTTCTATACGTGGCGGGGTGGCCGCTGGGAGCTCGATCACGAGGGAGATGCAGCAGATAACGCTGTGCGGGAGATCCTGCGAGGAGAAAAGGCACCCAAAACATCGGTAAAGCCG
>JAAZIF010000220.1 GCA_012510335.1 Methanomicrobiales archaeon
AGGAGATGGCCGAGCGTATATCATCCTACATCGATGCATTGAATCAAGCACCGGTGGTATTCAAATGGACGTATAAAATGGATCCGAACCCATCAGGAGTAGAAATGGTATAGGTATGTTAATTCGGAATCATTGCACTAGAGAAAGACCGACCGGCTCTCGTCCTACCAGGACGACGCCACCCGCGACGTAGCCGAGACCCGGGCCGGCACCGCCCTCGAACAGGACTGAATGGGATCCTTCCCCTTTTTGTCTTTCAAACTCAGTGTGACCTCGGCGGGAAAAGCCACGCGATCACTCCATTCCCGGCATATCTTCCGACCATTCAACCAGTTTCTTCTTGAGCTCCTCCTTTGAAGGAAGATAAACCTGATACCGGGAAGCATAGACATTGGCATCTTTCGGGAGGGTGAGTTCTACAAGTGCATCGTTCTTCGTCTTGCACAGGATGATCCCGGCGGTCGGATTTTCATCATCAAATTTGACTTTCCGATCATAATAGTTGACATACATCTGCATCTGGCCGAGATCGCTGTGAGTGATCCTTCCGATCTTAAGATCGATCAGGACGTAACACCGGAGAATACGGTTGTAGAAGACAAGGTCTACAAAGTAATGGTCGGTATCGAAGGTAAGCCGCTTCTGTCGTGCCTCGAAGAGGAAACCTTTGCCCAGTTCGAGGAGGAACATCTCCAGTTTGTCGATGATGGCTGATTCGAGATCGTTCTCGGAGTAGCGAGCCTTTTCTTCAAGACCGAGAAACTCAAGGACATACGGATCTTTGAGCATATCCTGTGGCTTTTCGATGACTTGGCCGGTGCGGGCGAGGGCTCTCACACCACTCCTGTCCCGGCTGAGTGCAAGCCGTTCATACAGGCCCGTGTTGAACTGCCGTTTGAGTTCTGAGAGTGACCACTTGCTCTGTTGAGCCTCGATCTCGTAAAACTGACGCTCATCCCGGTTGCCGATGCTCATCAGGAAGACGTAGTGAGACCAGCTGAGAGCGAACCGGGGGGTGAATTGCGCAGACGGTGTCTGCGCAAATTTGGTTGCCCGACGGAAACGGCCGCATCGGACACCCCGGACGCTGCCCGGGGAGCTGTTTCGCAGTATTCAAGGTAAAACCGGCGCATATACTCAAGATTTCTTTTGGAAAACCCTCTTCCGAACTCTTCGGTCAGCTGGTGCGACAATTCCTGTATGGTCTGTTTCCCATACCCTGCCTTCGGATCTCCCTGCTGCTCATGTTCAACAATCCGCCTGCCGATCTCGAAGTTAGTGACGACCTGTATCGTGCTGATATTCTGTGCTACAGCCAGGCGAGCTTTCCGAACGAGATCTCGGATTTCGCTGATGAGTGGAAAAGTTGCCTCTTCCAATTTTCTTCCGGATGTTTTCTCTGTGGGCTTTCCCAACGTATTTCCTCCTCTATCAGTTTCTGTTCAAGGTAGATGGTTGATACTCCCTCAGGTCTAGCGCATGGAGAGTCTCAATGCCGGGAAATTCCCCGTATCCCAGGTTGTTTCTCCCATTCCCCCGGTTCATCCCTGCAAGCGCCACCCCCTCTCGGCAGGATGCCCCGCTGGTAGAGAGCCAGCCGCCGCGCTCTCGATGCAATTCGACGGCGACGGCATCGGAAGGGAGACGAAGTGCCTGGACGATATCCTGGGGAACCCTGATGGTAACATCGGACATTTTTAACAATAGTGGAAGGAGCAAATTTAGGATGGGCAGTGATAAAGAGGTGGGCGTGATCGGGCATGACTTCTTGAGTGTTCAAGATGAACCCCTTGTCTTGAGCGATTGAGACCTGGAAGATTTGAAAGCGTCTCAGCAACATCACCCGTTAGAACTTTCCGACGGTATTTTACTGACCATACAAAGTGATAATTCACAATTGTATACACACCCTCTTGCACTCATCCAATGGCCCTGCTTTACCATCCTACGATACTATATGTACCATATGTATCTCTAATTTTCTGTGGACGGGCTGTATCCCACCAGTAAAATGGCGGGGATTAGCCCTATCCTGATCCTGAAGTGTCACTGTCTGAGAAATTCGGGACAGCCTGCCCTGAGGGTCCATAGATCTTTTTAGGATGATCTCCCTCTTCACCCTTATATAGATATGTGCGTGTGTCGGGCTTAATCCACGTCCATAGATCTTTTTAGGATGATCTCCCTCTTCACCCCCCGCCGATCATCCTTAGAATCACCGCCACCACCCCGCCCACAACCCCGCCGGCCCCGGCACTCACCGTCGAGAGCCGGCGCTCCTCGCGGCCGGTCTCCGCCCGCCACGCCTCCAGCGCCCGGAGCCGGCCCTCAAAGTCCTCATCCCGCGCCTCCATCCGCTGCAGCATCCTGCAGATCCACTTCACATCCCGGTTCGTCTCGTATATGAGCTCC
>JAAZIF010000221.1 GCA_012510335.1 Methanomicrobiales archaeon
CCTTGAGTTCATGCTCGGGCCAAACGTCGAGGTGATAATCACCGGCGCCAGGGATGCGGAGGATACCCGGACCATGATCCAGGCTATCCGGTCGCGCCATACGCCAAACGCCATCCTCATCTTCCGCCCCTCCGATGAGGATGAGCCGGAGATCACCAGGATCGCCGGGTTCACCCGGGATGTTGTGGCGGTCGAGGGAAGGGCGACAGCGTATGTCTGCACCAACTACGCCTGCGATATACCGACGACCGATATAGACGAGATGCTGCGACTCATAAGGCCGGCACACAGGAGGGAAGGAGCATGATGCGAAACGGGGTTGATATGGGGGCGGTTAGCGCCCGTGTAAGCGCGATGCGAGCAGATCCGGCGGAGGGCCGAGAGACCCTCTCTGCTGTCACCAGCTGGAACGGTGGTGCGCACTCCACCACGATCGTCCGGAACTTTGCCATACCCGCCGACGAACCCGCCGCCATCGGCGGGACCGACAGGGGGGCGAGCCCGATGGAGCTCCTGCTCACGGCGCTCGCCGCCTGCATAACGATATCCATAGCATACAGCGCGGCCGAGGATGAGGTCGAGGTCTACTCCATTGATATCGAGATCGAGGGCGACCTCGACATCGGGGGGTTCTTCGGGATCGCTCGCGATCTCCGGCCGGGGTTTGAGGAGGTCCGGGTGAGTGTCTGGATCGACGCCGACGCATCGCGGGAGAATCTCGAGAATCTCGTGAACCGCGGATACAGGCGCTCGTCGGTCGTGGACTCGCTCGAGGGCAGGGTGCCGGTCAGGGTCTCCCTCGCCGGGGAGGATAGAGAGAGCCCGTGATCCCTCCCTCGGGCGATCTTTACCCTCTCGCACCGTCAAACTGCCGCAGCCAGATCTCGGCGCAGGCGATCCGCCAGAACTCAGTGGAGTACTCGCTCCTCCCATCGAGGAACTCCTTGTAGTTCTGGAGCACCCGCTCCGCATCCCAATAAGACCGCCGGGAGAACTCAGGCGCCGAGAAGAGGTCGAGTATATGCGGCGCAAGCTCGTCCTTCATCCAGGCCTCCTCGGGCGTGACGAAACCCATCTTGTCCATCCTGCACCGTATGGCGTCCGGGACAAGCCCCCGGATCGCCCGCCGCAGCACGTACTTCGTGACCCCACCCCGGATCTTCTGGTCGAGCGGGAGGGCTGCGATATACTCGACGAGCCTGTGATCCAGGAACGGAACCCGGGCCTCGATCGAGAAGGCCATTGAGTTGCGGTCCCCCCAGTGTAGCAGGAGGGGGAGATTCGTGGCCACGGTCTCCCGCGCGAGCACCTCATCAAGCGATCCCGAGTACCTGAGAACCTCAGATGCATCCCCCCGGAGAAGCCCCCTCCGCTCCGACCGGACGAGGAACTGGCGGATCGCCCACGAGAAGAATGACCTGTGGTGCCGCAGACCCCCGAGTGCCTCCCGGAGCGCTGTAAGGATCCGGCCCTGTTGCAGGAGCCCCCTTATGTACGGCATCTGGTAGGCGATATACCCGGCAAGCTGCTCATCGGCCCCCTGCCCGTCGAGGATCACCTCGACCTCACTGCTTGCAAGCCGCATCATGCAGTACTGGGCGTATATCGAGAGCGATGCAAACGGCTCATCCTGAGCATATAAGAGCCGGCTGATATCCTCCCAGAGCC
>JAAZIF010000222.1 GCA_012510335.1 Methanomicrobiales archaeon
AAGTTCTACGCCTGGCTGACGGAGCGGGCGGCGAGCGGGGTGGGGGGGAGGTAGGGGTCACGGACACCCTGCCCGGGTATACTACCGGCGGACGCTGTATCCGGCTGCCGTGAGAACCTGGATGAAGGCATCATCCCATTCCGTGCCACGGAGCCGGTCCAGCGCCGGTTGCACCTCCTCCCAGAGTCGGCCGAGCTCTTCGGTCTCCGGGATCAGCGCTGTCTGGTACGTCATGCGGCCGGCCAACTTCCCTTGCGGATCAAAGACGAGCATGCGACAGCAGTACTCGCGGCAGAGGGCAGGGCGTGTCAGGTGGACTATGCACCACGCTTTTTTCGTCTCGTCGTCAAACCTCAGGAAGAAGCATGCGTCCGGCAGCCCCTCGATGCTGCTTTTGTCCTCGAAGAGGGCGATCTTATCCGGATCGACCTGCACCTCCTCTGTATCCCCGGTGTAGTGGTTATGCATGATAAACGTGTAGTCGCCACGCTCCTCGATGACCCTGTAGACATCCCGCATGTGGGTGCAGCACCCGCCGCACTGACAGCACTTATCGGCGATGGTGCCCCCCTCCCCGGGTGCTCGGCATGCTCATCATCCGATATTTTTCGCCGCAGTATCATAATACCTGCCGGGGCGCCGGCTATCGGCACGTCACTACCGATCAATGGCGCAGGGAGGCCGTGACCACCCGGCGCAACCCCTGGCCTTAGAGCTGCCCGGTGGATTTTGCACTCGGTATCCCGCCGTTCTTCGCGGTCATGCTCCTGCGGTAGCTCCATAGCATGCTGAGATTCTTCCTGGATCGTCATAGATGGTTTTCACGTGTTGCCGCTCGCTCTATCTTCCTCGGGGTGAGATCATCGATCAGAATGTCTCCGGAACAGCCGTTCCGAAACGCGCTGCCCCCGGGTCAGTCGCCGGCTGTCCATAATGCCTGCTACGCTCGCATCCCCCGGCAACAGAACCGGGCGGTCCTTCGTCTACTACAGCGCCCCGCCCGGAACCCCATCAGCCGGATATCGGAACTCACCGTCGTAGCGCCCCCTTCATGACCTCCGGAGCAGTGGCCGGAACCATCCTCTCCCGGGAGAGGGATAACGAAAGAGAAAGCCCTATCCCTCTCCCGGGAGAGAACTTCATGCCGGAGGAGACCAGATGGAGATTCCGCCCCAAACCCTCGACCGTATGGCAAAAAGCATGGCCGACCGAGAACACCTCCTTTCACCCCGGGCGACCCGGAACGCCGATTACCTCAGGCGCTCCGGTCACAGGACCGAGGAGCCGGCCATCAGGCCGCCGTTCTCCCGGGACGCTGACCGGATCATCCACTCGAAGGCCTACTCGCGCTACGTCGACAAGACCCAGGTCTTCTACCTCGTCGAGAACGATCACATCACCCACCGCGTCCTCCACGTCCAGCTCGCCTCAAAGATCGCAAGGACTATCGGGCGGGCGCTTGGCCTGAACGAAGACCTGATCGAGGCGGTAGCCCTCGGTCACGACATCGGCCACGCCCCCTACGGACACCTCGGGGAGGAGATCCTCGACGATCTCTGCCGGGAAAACGGGATCGGCGGATTCCGGCACAACGTCCAGAGCGTCCGGTTCCTCGATACCGTCGAGGACTGCGACCTCACGGTGCAGGTGCTCGATGGGATCCTCTGTCACAACGGCGAGGTGCATAACCAGTCCCTCAGGGTCGAGGGCGAGGCCGGCTGGGACTCGTTCTCGGAGAAGTTAGAGAGGATCGAGAGCGGAGGCGACGCGCTACCCTGCACCTCCGAAGGATGCGTCGTCAGGTGCGCAGACAGCATATCCTACCTCGGCCGCGACCTCGCGGATGCCCTTGAGGTCGAGGTCATCGATGAGCGGGATCTCGGGGAATTCCCGGAGAACTGCATCGACTTCTTCGGTATCGCCGGGGAGGAGGCGTTCTACGATATCAACCGGCGGGTGCTCGACGTCCTCATCAGGGATATCATCGCGGTGAGCTATGATTCAGACTGCATCGCCTTCTCCGATGAGGCCTCGGCGTGTGTGAAGGCCTTCAAAGACTTCAATATGGAGCATATCTACATGAACCCGAAGCTCCGGAGGAACGCGGAGAAGATCCAGGGCATGTACCGGTACCTCTTCGGCCGGGTGGTCGAGGATATCAAAGAAGAGCGCATGGATTCCCCGGTCTACGAAGAACTGATCAGGGCACCATGGGCGTCCCGGCGCTACATCGATGCCGCCGGGCCGGCGGAGCTTGCGCGGGACTTCATCGCCGGGATGACGGACCGCTACTTTGAGCAGGTCTTCCGGCGGTATGTCCTCCCGGAGCGGGTGCAGTCGAGGTTTCGGGGTGACTGATCCGCTATATTGATGCGCATACAGAATTACGGGCATGAGGAAGATCCACAAAATCCCCTTCTGCCTCGATACGATCCATGTCCTCAATAAATCTGCGCTTCTTCTCCTGCTCTACCATATGAGCAAGAAGATCGTCGAACGTCTGCCCCGGGCGCTTGAGATCGGAGATATTCTCCCATACCCCTTCCGATACGGGGATCTGCCTGGTTGCAGTCATGATCGTATTGTAAGTGCTTACCATATTTACAGTTTGAGGGCAGGGAGATCTTCAGCAACCTGTACCCATCCCTTCAGGTGACTGGATCTTAATGCAAGAATTCCCCAACTCATATGGCAACCCGACCGCCCGCTGCCGGCGGCTTTCTTCCTGAAGGCGAACGGGATGGTTGCTGGACAACCCACCAAAACCTACATCCCGGCGGCGCACAAGATATAGAGTAAACCACCGTGAGGCATGATACAATATCAGGACACCCGAAGCGATGCCCGGCGGTTCTTGTCCACGGATGGAGGAGCCATCCCGGCATCTGGAACCGCCTTACCCCCGGGCTCTTGAGCGCGGCGGTGCCATTCTGGAACTTTGACCACACAGCGATGCAGGATGCCGGGACCGAGGCGATAGCCACTGCTCTCCAGGACTACATCCACGTAAAGCGCCGGGAGACCGGCTACGGAGGCCCGGTCGATATCATCTGCCACTCGATGGGGACATGCATCGCGCGCTACCTCATCGAGGTTCTCGACGGTGATGCACAGGAAGAGGATATCCGGTTTCTCGTCGGGATCGGTCCGCCGAACAACGGTTCAGCGATGGCCGAGCTCTTCAACGACCCCGACATGGGCCCTGATGTGATCCAGAGCCTTGCCGGCGTCTTCGTGCCGCAGGACTACGACCCTGCCGACGACGTCATCGTCCAGGAGTTTCGGCCCGGGAGCCGGACCGTCGCGGCACTCCAGGCCGCAGGCATCCGCGAAGATATCGCCTACCGGATTATCCTCGCCGCGAACTTCACCGCGACACCGGCGTTCTTCCCGGCATTCGACGGCAGGACATGGGAGCTCGCCCCTGACGGGGAGTGGCGGACGACGTATGCCGGCGATGGGATCGTCCCCCATTCCGACTCATACCTCCCGGGAGCAGGCTTCGATATCCTCCCGGAGGATCCCGGGAACCTTGCCCGAAACCCGGAAGACTACTGCCACATCGGGCTTGCGAGGAACCCCGAGGTCGTCGCGCGGGTCATGGAGTACATCGTCAACCCTGATGCCAGGCCTGCCAGGATCTCTCCAGAGCCGCTCAGCGCTTCTGCAGAGACTTTCGCGCAGACTCCGCCCAGGCGTTGATCGCCCGCTCCAGGTCTTCTCCGGCCTTTCGTGCCGCTTCTTCGATCTTTCTGTGTGCATCAGACGCACCGGGCGACTGGCGATCCGTGCTCCCGGCGGCTGGAGCGGGCGGCGCGGGCTCGGGTTCCTCGACCCACCGCCCCCGCTCAAAGTGGCCTCTCATCTCACTCATATGCGGAGATGGATCCGCCGGAGATAAAAACCTGACTTTTTGCACCGCGCTGGCCTTAGAGGATGCACCCGGCCGGGGGATTGGACAAAAACCCTGGATCCGGGATTAATCTCTGGTATCACCGATATCTGGCGACATAATGACCACCGAATGGATGGCCGCAGCCATGGCGCAGGGGTTCGCCCGCCGCTCCGACTCCGTAGCAATCGTCTGCTGCGTGCGCGGGAGCAGCGCCGGCTGCCCGCTCACGCACTGAAGATGCACAGGTGCAGGATGAAAGCCGACTGTCCCGGCCCGGGGAAGATTTTTTCCATCCCGGCACAAGAGATATCAGTTAACATGAATCATGACCTGAAGGCAGATATCCTTCACCGGTGCCAGGAGATGGAGATACCGCTCGTCGGGGTCGCGAGCACGGACCGGTGGGAGAACCCGCCGTTTGAGCCCTGGATGCCGGAGGAGTTCTACCCGCAATCGATATTCCCGGGAGCCCGGTCGGTGATCGTCATCGGCCTCCCGGTCCACCTCCCGGTTCTTGCGACCGCCCCCTCGATCTATTACCACGAGCTCTACAAGACCATCAATACCATGCTCGACCAGTACACCTACCGGCTCGCATCGTTCCTCAACGACCGCGGCTACCCATCGGTCTTCATCCCCCGGGACGGATACGGGGGCATCGAGGCCCTCCGGGCAAACCCGGTCGCTTTCTTCTCGCACCGGCACGCCGCACTCCTCGCCGGACTCGGGACGTTTGGCGTGAACAACGCCCTCTTAACACCCGAGTACGGCCCGAGGGTCAGGTTCGGCTCGGTTCTCACCACCGCAGACCTCCCGCCCGATCCCGTGCGGGAAGATAACCTCTGCATCCGTTGCATGAAGTGTGTCCAGGCCTGTCCCGCAGGAGCGCTCGATGAGCGGGATTACCCCGAAGGACTCACAGATAAGGCTGCCTGCACCGAAAACAGCGCCGGGCTTGCCCGGCGCCGCATATCTCCATG
>JAAZIF010000375.1 GCA_012510335.1 Methanomicrobiales archaeon
CCTGGAAAGTTTCCGACAAAAGAACGGACACCGAGTCGAAGCTTCCCTTCAGATAGGGAACCTCTTCCAGAACTTCATCAAGACCGTGGAACTTATTCCTGAAGCTGGCGTTTTCCGGAAACGCTTCCCTCCAATTGGCCTTGAAGTATACCGTATTCATGAGGACCAGGAGGAGTTGGGGATCGCTGAGATCGACCTGGGGCTTGATCTTGCCCCGGGTCTGCTCAGCCACCCAGTCGCTCATCATTCCGGAGGTCTCAGGGTCTCCGAAATCGACCGCGAAGGCTGCCGCGTAAAAATTATTGGCCAACTGGTCCAGCCAGGCACGCTTGACGCCGGCCCCCTTATCACCGACCAGGTCCTCTCTTATCCAAAGCGCGTTGGCGATCTGCTCTGTCGCCTCCTTCTGGTCAAGAGTCATGAGAGCGTAGAGCTTGCCAAGTTCCTCCTCCAGGGCCAGGTCGGGGGATACCGCCAGGAAATCGCGAAGATCCGACTTGGTTTGCCCAGCCGATCCAGCCTCCAGCATGGCCAGGCCGTAGTAGAGGCTCATAGGGGAGTAGAGGCTGTTTTTATCTGCCCCCGCTGAAAAGGCAGCGGCTGATGTATGAGCCGTGAACTGCCAAAGCGATCGACGGAAGTCATCGGAAACCTGATTGTATTGGACGTCCATTTTTGGAAATCCAGGCCTGGCAAGTACTTGGGCTTTGGCCGCCTGGCCCGAACCGCAGCCAGCCAGGGCAGGCAGGAGGATCATGGCGGCCAGGATTAGAACAAGGCTATTTTTCATCTTGTTTCAGCTTCCGCTACGGGGTTCCGGACAATCCCTACAAAGAGCGGGGTCCCGGCATCATCCGTGATCTGGTAGAGGAAGGGACGGTTCAAGACCAAGTTCAGGGTCTCGATCTCTTCCGGAAAGGGCATGCTCGTCTCCGCTATCATGATCTCAGTGTAGCCGGCCGCCTCCACGCCTTTTTCATCCAGGGCGATATAGGTTTCCTGGGAAATGGAGCTGACCTCAGCCTCCCGATCCAGCAGGGCGGAAAAATCAGGGGTGCCCTGGACTATGTCTGGCAGGCCCAGCCCCTGCATGGCCTCCAGGATATCCGTTCTGGTCCGGTAGCTGAACTTGGGGAGCTCTATGATCAGGCGGGCCCTTCCCCATCCTGTCTCCTGGAGATCCTTGAGAAAATCAGGATCCTGGAGCAGGTCCTCCGGTGTCAGTCCCTCCGCCGGCAGGATAAAATTCATGGCGCCGTTCACAAGCGGCAGCTGGCCTGCGGCAAAGCGCTCGGTCGACAGGACTGCGTTTCGATCAAAACTTCCCCGCATATAGCTGACCTTCTCAAAGATCTGGTCAAGGCCGTAGAAGTCCGCCTCTTTAACCGATTCTTCAAGGAAGGGCTCCACCCAGTCAGCCTTGAAGTAGACCGTATTCATGAGGACCATAAGGAGGAGGGGGTCGCTAATATCGATGTCGGGTTTGATCTTGCCCCGGGTCTGCTCCTCTACCCAGCGGCTCATCTCTTCCGCCGTCTTGGGGTCACCAAAGTCCACGGCGAAGGCTGAGGCGTAAAACTTGTCCGCCATCTGCTCCAGCCAAGCCTCTTTGACTCCGGCTCCCTTCTCACCTACCAGGTCTTCCCTGGCCCAGAAGGCGTTGGCGATCTGTTCAGCCGCCCCCTCGTCCTCCACCGTCATCAGGGCGTACAGATTCCGCAATTCCTCCCCAATGTCCAGGGCGTCCGCTGTCTCAAGAAAGCCGCGAAGATCCGTCTTGGTCTTCCCGGCCGCCCCGGCTTCCAG
>JAAZIF010000223.1 GCA_012510335.1 Methanomicrobiales archaeon
ACGTTATCCCAGGCGATGGTCATGATCGGTATGTCGTTTAAGAGGGCGAGGAGGACGATCATCAGGGCGGTTATCGGGAAGAACCCGAAGAGCAGGATCGCGAATGTGATGAAGAAGAGCACACGGATGGTCTCCGATATCCGGTAGATGACGTAGCGGTCCATGCGCTGAAAGATCATCCGGCTCTCTTTGATCGCGTCAATAATCACCGAGAGGCCGGGCCTGGTGAGGACGATTGCAGCCGCGGATTTCGCCGCGTCTGTAGCACCGGCGACCGCTATACCGACATCAGCCTTCTTCAGGGCGGGGGCGTCGTTCACGCCGTCGCCGGTCATGCCGACGATGTGCTCGCGGGACTGGAGGAGGGAGACGATCCGGTACTTGTGTTCGGGGAAGACCTCGGCAAACCCGGCCGCTCCCTCGACGACCTCCGCGGCCTCTTTGTCCGGTTTATCGACGAAGGCATCGGCGGTGGCGATATCGGTTTTGAGGTCCACCTCTCGCGCAACCTCGCGCGCGATAGCCACGTGGTCGCCGGTGACCATCTTGACGTCGAGTCCCATATCCATCGCTGTCTTGATGGTCTCCGCGGAGTCGGCCCGGGGCGGGTCGTGGAGGGCGAGGACGCCGGCGTAGGTCCAGGTGCCGGGGGTATCGCTCCGCGCGACACCGAGCATCCGGTAGCCTTTCTCTGCGAAGGTCTCGGAGAGCCGGTCGATCCTCTTACTGAGATCTTCGCCCCCGCCGGCAAGGGCGAGGATCACCTGCGGTGCGCCTTTCGCGACCGAAAATTCCTGGCCGTCGCTCGTCCGGACTTTAGCCTCGGTGCGCTTCACCACGGCATCGAAGGGCTTGAAGCCGGTGACGGTATAGGAAGAAAGGCGATCTTTGAGGTCTCCTGCCTTCTCCGACTCGATGATCGCGATATCGATCGGATCCTGATCCTCCTCCCGGGATGCTAGGATGGCAGCGAGGAGGACATCGTCTTCCACGAATCCCTCAAAAGGGGCGACCTCAGCGAGGGTGAGTTTATTCTCGGTGATCGTTCCGGTCTTGTCCGAGCAGAGGACATCAACCCCGGCCATCTCCTCGATGGCGACGAGCCTGCTGACGATGGCCTCTTTCCGTGCAAGCGCCGTCGCCCCTACGGCCATGGTGATCGAGAGGACGGCCGGCAGCGCAGCAGGGATCGCCGCCACGATCAACACGAGGGCGAACTGGAGGGTCTCTAAAGCACTCTCATGTCGCATGAGTGAGACGATGAAGACGATCGCGACGAGCACGATCGCAAGCACGATCAGGTAGTCGCCGATCCTGATGACAGCCTTCTGGAAGTGGCTGGTTGTCGTTGCCTCCCCGGCGAGCCTGGCGGTCTTGCCAAAGAAGGTCGCCTCGCCCGTGGTCACAACGAGCGCAGTCATCTCACCCTGTTTGATGGTGGAGCCGGAGTACGCGACATCTGATACATGCTTCTCGACCGGCATCGATTCGCCGGTGAGGGCAGACTCATCGGCGGAGAGGAGATCCCCTTCGATTAGTTTGACGTCAGCGGGGACGATATCTCCGTTCCTGATCCGGACGATGTCACCGGGGACAAGATCCCTGGCAGCGATCTTCTGCCATTTACCATCTCGGAGCACCCTCGCCTCGAGCGCAAGTTGCTCTTTGAGCATGGCTATGGCGTTCCCTGCCTGGTACTCCTGCCAGAATCCGACGACCGCGTTGATGAGGAGGAGAGCAAATATGATCCCGAAGTCCTCCCAGCGCCCGATGATGGCGGATATGACGACCGCCGCCTCGATCATCCAGGGGATGGGGCCCCAGAAATAGCGGAGGAACTTCAGGATCGCACTCTCCTCCTCCTCGGGGATCTCGTTTGGGCCGAATTTCTTGATACGATCTCTCGCCTCAGACCCGGTGAGACCACCCTGTTGAGACGAGAGGGCCTTATAGAGGTCGTCAACGGCCATCTCCCGGGCCTTATCGGTGCTGATCGTCTGGCGCTCCATGGTCTTCCAGCCTGCCCCCGATGATCCGGGATCGTATATAAGTGCCGCTGCCAGCTCACGGGGTCCGGTGCATCTGTGCGGTTAACTCCCCCTGCCCCTAAAACCCCGGGGCCGCCGGCAGGTTCATATGGAACCTGGGTGGATGCAGAACCATGGCGGATAGGGATCCAGTCTGTGGGATGCCGGTGGATCCGGCAACAGCGGCCTACTCGGTGGAGGTCCGCGGTGGAACCTACTACTTCTCAAGCGAACTCTGCAGGGATACGTTCGTCGAGGGTGAGAAGGTCGCATACTTCTCCATGGAGATCGGTCTTGAGAGCGACATACCGACCTACAGCGGCGGTCTCGGTGTGCTTGCCGGGGATGTCATCCGCTCAAGCGCCGACCTCCTCATACCGATGGTCGCGGTGACGCTCGTAAACCGGAAAGGCTACGTGCGGCAGCGCCTGACCCCGGAGGGTGACCAGATCGATCTCCCCGACGGGTGGGATCCGGGAGCACACATGCGGGAACTCCCGGAGCGGGTGACGGTGCGGATAGGGGATGCAAACGTCACGATCCGGGCCTGGCTCTACGATTACTGGAGCCCGGTCGGCGGCCTCGTGCCGGTTCTCTTCCTCGATACGGATCTGCCGGAGAACGCACCCCGGGACCGGGAGATAACCGACCACCTCTACGGCGGCGACCAGGAGTACCGCCTCAAGCAGGCGATGGTGCTCGGGATCGGCGGAACCCGGATGCTCGCCGCTCTCGGGATCAGGGTCGGCAAGTATCACATCAACGAGAGCCACTCAAGCCTCCTCACACTTGAACTCCTCAGGCAGCCGGGTATGGATGAGGAGAAGGTGCAGACCCGCTGTATCTTCACCACCCACACCCCGGTTGCGGTGGCGTTTGAGAAGTTTCCGCGTGATATGGTGGTCCGCCTGCTGGCGGGCGAGATCCCGCCGGAACTGCTTGATAAGTATATCGCAAAGGATGGGCTTGCACTCGCGACCCTTGCGTTTCGCCTGAGCCGGTACATCAACGGCGTGACGACGGCTCACATGAACTTCTCGCGACGGCTCTTCCCGGGATTTCATATCCGGGCGGTGACGAACGGCGTCCATCCCCATATGTGGACGTCGAGACCGTTCCGGGCGCTCTACGATCGTTACATCACAGGATGGGCGCAGGAACCGGAGCTGCTTGCCCGTGCCGACACGATCCCGCGCGAGGAGATCAGGCATGCCCATCAGCAGGCGAAGCAGGCCCTGGTGGATTATGTCAGGGAGAAGAACGGTGTGGACCTGGATCCCGGGGTCATCACGATCGGGTTTGCCCGGCGGGCGGCACCCTACAAGCGGACAACCCTTCTCTTCTCGGATCTTGATAAACTGCGGGAGATCGACAGGCAGGGGGCTATCCAGCTTGTCTTCTCCGGAAAGGCCCATCCGGACAACATAGAGGGTAAACAGGAGATCCGCGAGGTTCACGATGCCATGCGCGAACTTGAGGGAGAGGTTACGGGTGTCTACCTCGAGAACTACACGATGGATATTGCGGCCCTGATGACCGCGGGGGTGGATGTCTGGCTGAACACGCCCCTGCCGCCCTACGAGGCGAGCGGCACGAGCGGTATGAAGGCGGCCTTAAACGGTGTGGTCAACTTCAGCGTCCTCGATGGATGGTGGATCGAGGGCTGGATCGAGGGGACGACCGGGTGGGCGATCGGCTTCGGACCGGACGTTCCGGTGAGCGCTGATGAGCGACGGGACCGGGCTCTCCAGGATCTCTACAGCAAACTCGAGTATCTGATCGTTCCCACCTACTACCGCCGGGAGGACGAGTGGGCGACGATCATGCGAAGCTCGATCGCAAAGATTGCCTACTTCTTCAACACACACCGGATGATGCGGCGCTACGCGACGGAGGCGTACCTGTAGGAGGGCCCGGTGAGATGCGGGAGGTTTCGCTCCTCCTCAAAAACCCCGGGAAACCGCGTGACCCTGACCCGGTTCGATCTCTCCGGCGATACTGCCGGAACACTACACCTGGCTCTGTCGCATCACACAAAACAGGTTGATCTGCCGTAGAAGGCACAGGAGGCCGCCGGCCTGGCCGGGAGATTCCGTTGCCTGTGGAATGGAGGCGAGCCTGGTAGAGGGGAGAAGCGGAACCCCGTGGCTATCTCACAGGTGGGACCGGGACAGAACACCGCAATGGATCCCCGGCTACGTGTAATCTTCTCCTCGCAGCTGCCTGTCCTTGAATTGCATCCCGGTCCGGGATCATCGCGCGGAGGGCTGCCCGTGGTCACCGGTGGTCCATCTCATCGTACGGATGCCCTGAGCGCCATGGCCTTCTCATCCCCCTGTACCCGGACGATCCCCGTACTGACAGCATCCCGAACCGGCCGACTGAAAGCTATATATTATGATCTACCCAGTGCCCGCTGTCTGATATGGAGTCAGGGGGGGATGCTGAGATCTTGAGAGACTTCACGCTGGAAAAATATGAGGGGCTCTGCTGTGCCCTCCTAGGGGCCGGCTACACCCCGGTGACGGTTTTTTGGTATATCACCGATCCCCCTCGCGGCAGGACTGTGGTACTCCGCCACGATGTGGACAGGAAGCCTGAAAACGCTCTCGCGATGGCTGAGCTTGAGCATGCCCTCGGGATCACCTCGACCTACTACTTCAGGCATCCCGCGACCTTCACTCCGGCGATCATCGACCGGATCCACGCCCTCGGCCACGAAGTAGGCTACCACTATGAGGTGCTTGCGAAGGCGAGGGGCAATTATGAGGAGGCGATCAGGCTCTTTGCCGGCGAACTTGCGGAGTTTCATGCACTCTGGCTTTCCGCAGTAAAAGTTCTGGGTCGAAATTTTTCTCACAACCATTGTGGTATCAGTCACCAATGTGAATAGTGTACAACTTTTATGTTATTTTGGATTACAAAGTCATATTTTAAGT
>JAAZIF010000224.1 GCA_012510335.1 Methanomicrobiales archaeon
CCCCCGTGCCGTTCGGGCTGTACTGCAGGAGGATCCCGATATACCGCTCTTTCCCCGCATTGATGAGGTTGTAGGCTCCCGGTGCGTCCTCGATCGCGAATGTATGGGTGATCAGGCGGTCGATATCGATCCTCCCCTGCTGCACCAGTTCAAGGAACGCCTCCATGTTCCTCCGTTCTGTCCACCGCACGTAAACGGGATAGTCGATCCCTCGCTCCTCGTAGTTCCGGTCATAGCGGCCGGGGCCGTAGGACCGGGAGACGATGACCGGGGCCTCCTTTTTGTAAAAGATATCACGGGGCACGTTCATGCCCACATCCCCGACGACGACGACCCGGCCCTGGTCCCTGACAAGGCGGCCGGCGGCCTCGATAGGGGCGCTCGACCGGGTTGCCGCGGTGATGATGACCGCATCCGCCCCGAACGAGGAAAAAACCTTCATCCTCCCCTCAAGACCACCGTAGTCTGAGACGGCGTCGGCACCAAGGTCTGCCGTGAGCGAGAGCTTCTCCCGGTCGATATCGATCCCGATGACCCGGCACCCCGCGGCCTTGAGTACCTGGACAGTGAGCAGCCCGATCAGCCCGAGCCCTATAACCGCGACGCTCTCACCCACCGTGACCCGGGCGTTCCGAACCCCGTGCATCGCTATCGACCCGACGGTCGCAAACGCTGCTTCCCGGAAATCGACGCCACCAGGAACCTTCACGCAGAGGTTCTTCGGTACAGAGACGTACTCGGCATGCACAGCGTAACCGGCCCCGCCGCATGCGACACGATCGCCAACCTCGAAATCATCGGTCCCGGTCTTCACCACCGTCCCGGCACAGCTGTAGCCGAGCGGCTCCGGCTTTGAGAGGCGGCTCATCGCCTGCCGGTACGCCGGGAGAGGGCCGTCAGTCCCGATCTTCTGGATAACCTTCTTAACGTCATCGGGGCGCGCCCTCGCCTTCCCTATGAGCGACTGCCCCGCGAGGTTGATGAGCGACGACTCGGTGCCGGCGCTGATGAGGGAGTAAGCGTTTCGAACGACGACCCCCCGCATAACAGCAGGAACAGGGACATCCTCCACACGTATAGACCCCGATTGCAGGTCAAGCAATACCTGTTTCATTTTAATTCCCCCATACTCCCGCCTGGCTGAGGCAGTCGAGAACTTCAGACGTCATGAAGAGATCGGGAAAGTTCTTCGATGGCTCCACGGTCGACGATTGTATACCGAGCAGCTGGCAGAGCACCTTAAATGATCGTGCCCCAGCGATCTCGCTATACCTCCTCCGGGCGGCCTGCCGGTAGACCGCGTAACCGAACCGGAACGCACGATGCTGTGCCGGATATTCCCCTATCGATGCCATCCTCGCTGCTTCCGCGATCGACGGGAGCAGACTGCCCCAGGATCCCGGCTCCCACCGGAGCAGAAGATCCCCCCGCAGGATCTCCTCGAGACGGTCGAGGCAGAGGCCGGCATGCATCCGGTAGTGGCCGTTCCCCCGGGAGGCGTGGATGAACGAGGCATACGCGAATGCATACGCCCCGGAGAGGTGGTAGGCGAAGGATAACCCGCTCCTCGACCAATCAAACCGCCCGCCGGGGCACAGGGCAGCCGCGAGCCACCGCACACCCGCCTTGAGGCTCTCACGTATCCACCCCTCTTTGAGCACGTCGTTTGCCTTTGCGAGGTAGTATATAGTCACCCCCTGGTAATGCAGGCAGGGCAGGTCAAAGACGTAGGGGTAAGTTCCTCTGTCCACAGCATACGGATAGACGCCGTCTCCCCGCTGGTGCCCGACGACGTTCTCCGCCGCCCGCATGGCAGCCGCACGGGCAATCCGGTCATCGTACCGCTCCGCGTACCGTGCAAGAAACGCCCCGCAAGAGGCATCGACGTTTAAGTGATCGGCGGTGTACTGCGCCGATTTCAGGAAACAACCAGGCCGCCTCTCGGCCGCTATGACACAGTTCCGGGCTTTTTCGAGCGCCTCCTCACGAGGGTAGCGGTCAGCCGCCTCGAGCAGGGCATCGCCGATAAAGGCGGTGATCAGGGCTGAGGGCTGGTTGTAGTTGACGTGGATCTCGTTCCAGGAACCATCCGGGTTCTGGCAGTTAGCGATGTAGTTCAGGAGCGGTTCTGTGAGCGGGTCACCGCCCGTGCGGAGCAGCATCTTTGCGACCTCGGCATGCACCCTGTTGCGGACGATTCCAAAGACCGGATCGGGGATGTACGCGGTCTCGCCATCGATGACCACAATCTCCCGGACCGCTCTGCTCATCCGGGCAACAAGCGATCTCATGCGCCCGTCCATGTCATCCTCTCGATATGCTGCTTCAGTCTGAGGGTGATCGTTCTACGGTCGTAGTGTTCCGCAACATACTCCCGCCCCCTACGGCCCATCTCTTCCATCTTTGCCGGGTCATCCAGGAGTGAAGAGAGCGACGCAGCGATCGCCTCCGGGGTATTCTCAGCGATGATCCCGGCACCCGATTCTCGAGCTAGGCGGGCGATCTCGCCGTTCCCGCAACCGATGAAGGGTATCCCGCACGCCATGTACTCGTAGGCCTTCGTAGGGGCGGCGTACTCGAGGGTCGCAAGCTGCTTCAGGGGCGCCACCCCCACGAGCGACTCGGAGAGCAGTCGCGGGATCTCCTCACGCGGAAGGATCCCTGTGAAGATGACCGAATCGGTCAGGTTCTCCGCCTCCACCAACCGCTCGAGGTATTCGCGTATGTCGCCATCGCCGGCTATGAGGAGTTTCAGGCTGTGGTTACCGTTCATCGACTTGATGGCGAGGGCCACCTTCTCGAGATCCTGCGCATGTCCTACGTTGCCGGCGTAGACGATCTGCTGCTTCTTCCTGCTCTCCGCAGGCCGGAAGAGATCGGTATTGACGCCGTTTGGCATCAGTTCAATAGGGGCCGCAACCCTGTAGCGTGACGAGATCCTCCGCCCGAGCTCTTCGGTAGTGACACATACGAGGTCTGCATGGGCGAGGCAGATCTCCTCAAACCTCCTGCTTATTCTCACGTAGATACTCCCTTCCTTGAGAAAACCCAGACCTATGGATGCATCGATCCAGAGATCACGGATATCGAGGAACCACTTCACACAGCCTATGCGCCGGAGCACGTAGCCCGGGATCCCGGTGAAGAGAGGAGGCGCTGATGTGATTATCAGATCAAACCGGTTCCGTGGCGAGCAAAGCCAGAGGAGTGCATGGAGCGGGAAGAGGAGGTAATAGGCCATTCTGCTTGCAAACCCCGGATCCCCGGATCCCGGCTGCCAGGTCCAGAGGCGCACGACCCGGACTCCATCGATCACCTCCCCCCGGGCCCGCCTCCATGTGCGCGTGAACGAACCCATGGGAAACGTAGGATGGGGTGCAAGTACGGTCACGTCGATGCCAGACCCTGCAAGATGCATGGCGGTGTCGTAGGTGCGTGATGCGTTCCCGGACTTCTCTGGCGGGAAATGCTGTGATATGATACATACCCGTTTCATAGGATTCCTCGTTTTTGTCTGAATGCGAAGGTTATCCCCGGGGTTAGAGGAACCTCTCCCGCCCATCTGGAGTGAGCAGGGAGACTGGCGGCGGGGTTGCGACCGGCCGGGCCGCGTCTGGCGAATACAGACCTGCCGGTAAGATACCCTCGCCCGGGGCGGCCGGGTACACCTGTGAACCGTCGCCGAGCACACGGACGGCAAAACCCTGCCCGATCCACCGCTCGTGGTCGAGGATGTTCCTGGTATCCACGACAAATTTTGTCCTTACCTGGAGCTCCGCCGGATCTATATTCCTGAAACAGTCATGGTCAGCGAGTATAACGAGACAGTCGCTTCCGTCTGCTGCATCAGCGGCGCCCATGAGGGGATGGGGGAAATCCCTCACGTAAGGATCGTGGCACCTGATGGTGTAACCCTCATTCCCGGCGAGCTGGATGAACTTGAACGCCGGGCTCTCCCGGGTATCCCCGACGTTGCCCTTGTAGGCAACGCCGAAGATGCTGATTATCGGGTTTTTGATGCTGTAGAGCAGGCTGCGGGTGATCTGCAGCACGTAATTCGGCATGGAATCGTTGACCTCCCGCGCTGTAGAGACCATCCTGCACCCTGTCGAGTTCTGGGTCAGGAACCAGGGATCGATGGCGATGCAGTGCCCACCCACCCCCGGGCCCGGACTCAATATCGAGACCCGGGGGTGCTTGTTTGCAAGGGTTATAGCCTCCCAGACATTGATGCCGCACTCCTCCGCGAGCTTTGCAAACTCGTTTGCGAGCGCGACATTCACGTCACGGGAGGTGTTCTCCATCAGCTTTACAAACTCGGCTGTCCGGGCATCTGTCCTGTATATCTCCCCACGGACGAAGGTCTGGTAGAGGGAGATCGCCTGGTCGGTGGAATCCCGGTCATACCCGCCGATGATACGGCTGTTGTAGACCATCTCCTGCAGGGTCCGCCCCGGGATTGCCCGTTCGGGGCAATGCGCATACAAAAAATCCCTGATAGCAATGCCGCTCTTCTCAAGCCCGGGGATGACGACCCGCTCACTCGTTCCAGGTGGGACGGTCGACTCAAGGATGACCAGATCCCCCTCTTTGAGATGACCGGCGATCATACCGGCTGCCCTCCTGATATAGGAGAGGTTGGAGACCTTTGTTGCCGGGTCCAGAGGTGTCGGCACAGCTATCAGGAAGACATCCGCGGTCTCTGGCCTCTCCCGTGCAACAAACCGATCTCCTGTCCGGAGATAAAGATCCTCGATACCAGGTTCCTTAAATGGGAGCTCCCCATGATTCAGCCGATCTACCACACTCTGTTTTACATCGACGCCTACAACGTTTGAGCCGTGGGCGGCAAGCAGCAACGCGGTCGGCAACCCTATATATCCTAATCCCAGTACGCAGATCTTCATGACTATCTTCCTTCTGCGGATCGCGATCGTGTGGCAGCACAGACCATCACGATCATCTTTCCAGCGATACCATCCCCATATGGGTTCTTCCAGCAGCGTCTCCAGGTGACGGCGGAGCGGACTCCTTCGAGGATCGCCTCTGAGTCGGCCCCGACCAGGATGTTCGATCCGATATCCAGAGTCTCCGGCCGTTCGGTATCGTAACGCATGGTGGCGCACGGAACACCGAGTATGCAGGTCTCTTCCTGGACACCGCCGGAGTCGGTCAACACGACCTTTGCCTGTGATTCCAGCTGCAGGAACTCCAGGAATCCGAAGGGTTTTGTAAGGTTTAATCCGTCGACCCCGATCCCGAGTTCCTTGATCCGCTTCTCGGTCCTCGGATGGACGGGGAAGATGACAGGCAGGGGAAACTCCTTCTGCACCGCATGGAGCCCTTTTAAGATCTCCTTGAGTCTCGCCCGACTGTCCACGTTCTCCTGCCTGTGGGCGGTGACAAGGAAATAGTTATTGGGCTCGAGGTCGAGGGCTTTTAGGACGTTAACCCGCTTCTTCGCTATCTCCAGATTCTGGTAAACCGCATCGACGATGGTGTTTCCGGTCACGCAGATCTTTCTATCATCGATGCCCTCTGCAAGGAGATTTCTCCGGGCTCCCTCCGTCGGGGCAAAGAGGTGATCTGATATATGATCGGTGACGACCCGGTTGATCTCCTCCGGCATCTGGCGGTTGAAACTCCGGAGACCCGCCTCTATGTGGCCTACCCGCATATGAAGTTTCGAGGCTGCGAGAGCCCCGGCCATGACGGTGTTTGTGTCCCCCTGCACCAGGACGACATCCGGAGACTCCTTTGCCAGGATATCCTCCACACCGGTCATGATCCTCGCCGTCTGGTTGGCATGGGTTCCGGAACCCACATCGAGGTTGTAGCCGGGGTCTGGCAGCTCGAGCTCCTCAAAGAATAGCCGATCCATCTCGTAGGAGTAGTGCTGCCCGGTGTGGAGTATGAAGTAGTCGAGGCCTCTTTGCTCGCACTCCCTGATGATCGGGGACATCTTGATGATCTCGGGCCGCGTGCCGAGCAGTATTCCAATCATTCTGCACCTCCTCTCCTTCTCACTCCCGTGTTCTTGCAATGAGGGCGAGCATCAGGCCGATTATGAGGGCAACGGCCCCCGGTATCAAGAAGAGCGAGGCAAGCATGCCCTGGCCCACCGGGAAGAGGCGGGTCTCATTGAATTCCTGAAGAAATTGGAGGAAGAGGTGGATACCTACGAGCATTGCGACGAGTCCGGGCAGGCCGATGTTCAGGAGAGGTCTTCTCTCCGCTGTGAGCCAGAGCACTGATCCCAGTACCTCCAATCCGTGGGATACAGGGTTTATCGTGGACGTATCGAAAGTGCCGTATTTGCAGTTGATCGGAGTCTCCTTGATGCGCAGGCGCTTCTCCTGTGCGATCAGTAACATCTCTGACTCGGTCGAGAAATCATCTTTCTTCAGCACACCATGCATCGACTCCATGGATCTCCTGCCCAGTGCCCGGAACCCGCACTGCGAGTCAGTGATCGGGCTTCCGTTGCTGGAGATGATATCGAGCACAGCCCGGCCGAACCTCCGGTACGCGGGCATCTGGTCGGGGGTTCGAAACCCGATTACGAGATCAGCGGTGCCGGAGAGGATCGGCTCAACCAGCACTGGTATCTCGTCGGGGTTGTGCTGTCCATCTCCATCCATGAAGACCAGGCAGTCGTAATTGTGCTCAACTGCATACCGGAGAGCACTTTTTATTCCCCTCCCTTTTCCCATCCGGGTTCCATGCGAGATCACGGTCGCCCCGGCACCGCAGGCGACCTTCGCTGTGCTGTCCGTACACCCGTCATCTATCACGAGAACCTCATCGACGTGCGGCCAGGTCATCAGGAGAACCGAGCCGATTGCAACCTCCTCGTTGAAACAGGGAATCGCTGCAAGCGTCCTGCCCGATCGGCGGGATCGGGTGGAGGCTGACTCAGTGATCTCGTTCACCATCCGCCGGTAACCGGCGGCTGCCGGCGTCCGCAGAGGGTTGGTCTGTTCCTGAACTTCATAGTGAAGGGCCGAAACACGCAGTGGGATCTCCTGTTCAAACCTTGAAGATCCGTGTCGATCTATCCCTCCCTCCTCCCCCGGGGCTATACTCTGTGGCAGTGGCACAGCTGTCTCTTCGGCTAACCATCCCTCCGGGTGAGCGGGTGGTCTCGCCAGAACCGGATCCTTGTCGTACATCCACTTTCCCCCCTTGACGTACTGAAGCGGGACTGTGCCGGGATATATTAATAGATTATTATTAACCATATTAGGTTAACAATCTATATAAATTAATTAAATGTTGTTTATAGGGGGTGCTCTATATCTCTTAATGGGTAATCAAGCATTTCTGATATGGAGAAGGGATCTCATATCAGATAATGTATAATAATGAGTGGATTGGATTCTTCAATTTCCTGGATCTCAGATTTTATTGCGTATACCTGATCCGTAGTGCTTAACTGGATCGACTCTGGATGAAGAGCAGAAGATCTGATTTAATCTGCCGCACCTTCTTTCTAAGATCCATCATTTTCAACCGAATTCTTCCGGAATGACGATAATGAAAAGAATTTGCTTTCCGATCTCATCGGACACTCACTTAGCCTTTCCACTAACGGGGTGTTCCATCCAGTATAGCAAATGTGATTGCCGCCTCACATGAGAGCACAAAGCCTGAATATTGGCCGGCTTCGCCTGCTAACCTTCTTGCAAAGCCGGCGATCATCCCCGGGGCATACTCAGATTGAGGTGGATCTCTCCACCTCATTGTAAGGATTCCGGCGGATCATAGAGAGACCTCGGCGAGCGCAAACCAGCCCTTCGGATCGGAGAACCAGCGCTCCACGGCAAGCCCGGCAGCCTCAAAGAACCGCCCGGAGCCCTCCCGTGTGAACTTCCGGGATATCTCGGTGAGGATCGTCTCCCCCTGCTCGAACTCCACAGGGAGGCTGAGGGCGGGGATCCTGACCATCATCGCTTCCGATGCCACAAGATGCATCTCGATCTGCTCCAGGTTCTTATTGAAGAACGCATGGTGCTCGAACCGGCCGGGGTCAAAGTCCGCATCAAGCTCCCGGTTGATCACGGCAAGCACGTTTTTGTTGAACGCCGCGGTCACCCCGGCCGCATCGTTGTACGCGGCCTCAAGCACCGGGATCGGTTTTACCAGATCCAGCCCGATGAGGAAGCGATCCCCCTCCCTCATCGCGGCAGCCACGCTCGCGAGTATGCGGTTCGCCGCAGAAGCGGTGAAGTTCCCGATGGTGCTCCCAAAGAACGTGATGAGCCTCTTCCTCTCGCGTGGAATACGCCCGATATCGCGGGTGAAATCGCCCACGATCCCGAGTATCTGCAGCTGAGGGTACCGCCGGAGCAGGCTCTCCGTCGCGGTGGCCAGGGCCGATTCGCTCACATCCACCGGGATGTATCGTATGCCTCTCCCTCCCGGTTCCGCCGCCGCCTCGATGAGCAGGGAGATCTTCGGGTCTGCTCCCGGTCCAAGCTCCACGAGATCCCCCTCCCCGAAAGATTCCATGATTGCCCCACACGCCCCACGAAGTATTGAGAGTTCCAGCCGGGTCTGATAATACTCAGGCAGCCGGCAGATCTCCTCGAACAGCTGCGAACCCCGGCGATCGTAGAAGTACTTGCTCGGGATGTGTTTCTGCTCCGCAGTCATCCCGGCCAGGATATCCGAGGCCAGATCATCCCGGTATGCAGAGGCGAGGTAGTTCCAGATCTCACCACGCGCCGGAGGGATACTCAGACGGCTCGCCATATCCCGAGATCGATACCTGCGATGGCATATATACTTAGCCTCCGGAAACCGTGTGTATTTTTATCCGGAATGGCGCTGGATACCCGATCAGACCTTGAAAAGCCCCCTGATAAAAAAATGGCAGGCCCTCGATCACCTGCATGTCACAAATTGCACAATCTCCTTCGGGCCGTGCAGGATGTCACGGAGGGCGTCGAGCGTCCGCTCGATCTCCTCCTCTGCCGTATCTGCACCGAGCGTCACCCGGATCGAGCAGTGGGCATCCTCCTCGGAGAGGCCCATCGCCAGGAGGACGTGGGACGGTGCAGGAGAGCCCGAGTGGCAGGCAGAGCCCGAGGATATGCAGATACCCTTCCGGTCGAGGGCGAGGACAACCGACTCGCCACGGTAGCCGGGGAGCACCATGCTGAGCGTGTTTGCGAGCCGCTCAGTTGGATGGCCGTTCAGGCGGGCTTCGGGAACCAGCTCCCGGATCCCCGCCTCCAGTCGGTCCCGCAGCCGCTGGACGGCATCCATGCGGGAGATGTGTTGCTCCGCTATCTCCGCGGCCTGCCCGAGCCCCACGATCCCGGCGACGTTCTCCGTCCCGGCCCGGAGCCTCCCCTCCTGTTCACCGCCGTGGATGAGCGGGGATATACCGATCCCCTTCTTCATGTAAAGCGCCCCGACGCCCTTCGGACCGTAGATCTTGTGCCCGGAGAGGGTCAGGAAGTCCACGTCGAGGTCGCCTGCATCCACCGGCATCCTGCCGATCGCCTGTGTGGCGTCGGTGTGAAAGAGCGCACCGTGACCGTGGGCAATCCTCACCAGATCCCGGACGGGCTGGATCGTCCCGGTCTCGTTGTTCGCCATCATGACAGAGACAAGCAGGGTCTCCGGACCGATCAGCGCCAGGAGATCCGCCGGGTCGATCCGGCCGGACTCATCAACCGGCAGGAAGACGACGCGAAACCCGAACCGCTCAAGCCAGAGGCAGGGTTCGATGACCGCGGAGTGTTCGGTCGGGGAGGTGATGATCTCCCGCCTCGCCCCGTCCCGGCGGGCAAAGGCGATGCCCTTGATCACCATGTTGTTCGCCTCGGTGCAGGAACCGGTGAAGATGATCCTCCGGGCTGTGCAGTTGAGAAGGCGGGCAAGGCTCCGCCGGGCGGACTCGATGGCA
>JAAZIF010000225.1 GCA_012510335.1 Methanomicrobiales archaeon
AAACACCTTCTCGCGCCTTGGCTACCACACCCGGACGATCTACTTCACGCTCGGGTGCAACACGGCGTTTGACCGTGACGCGTTCATACAGGCAGGTATGTACCGGTGTATCGATGCCGGGGACGACCTTGAGATCGCGCAACGGATGCGAAAGATCGGGAGAGTCCACCTCGATCCAGATCTCACGGTCGGGTTCTCGATGAGGCGCTACCAGCAGTTCGGGATGCTCAGGTCGCTCTCCGAGTGGCTGTATATCGTTCTTCGCGGGGACGACGCTGGCAATGTCACCTACTCGCAGCGGGAATATAAATAGAAGATGACAAACAGAGGAACCATCCAGGAGGCCCGGACTGTGAGGAGGGGCGATGCATGCATGTTTGCACGCCTCCTCGGCATGAAGGTCACTGAGGTCGCCGATGGGTGCGTCAGGGTGGCGATGCATGCCGAGGGTATGGAGAACGCCTACGGCACGGTCCACGGGGGGGCGATATTCGCCCTCGCCGACCATGCCTTCGGCATCGCCGCGAACCTGGAAGGAGTAAACCAGGTGGCGATCTCGGCCCATATCAGTTACCTCTCTCCACCGACGGCGGATACGCTCGAGGCGGTCGCAAGAAGGGTATCCGAGACCGAGAGGACGTCTGTGTATGCGGTCGATGTCTACTCGGGCGACCGGCATGTCGCATCGTTTGAGGGGGTCGGGTTCAAGATAGGATGATTGGAGGCGCCGGCTCATTATCCCCCGCGCCCGCAAGTGCATGGATGTACGACTCGCGGATGGGGTTTCTGTGAGAAGGGGTGCAGAATTACGCCGGGAGGGAGATTTGAACTCCCGAGGTGCCAGGCACCAGTGGCTTTCAAGGCCACCGCCTTACCGGACTAGACTATCCCGGCCCGCTTCTAGTCATTGGTCGCCTGATGAAAAAAAGGTTGCTCATCCCCGGCGGCTGAATATGACCACGAGAACTGCAAAGAGTGCCAGCACTGCAGGGAGCGGCGTGGCCGTCTCTGCCGGGGTAGGCGTCGCATCACCGAAGACCCCCGGAGCACCCTGGCTTACCCTGACCGCATAGGCATTTGCGGCCGAGAGCTGCACCGTTCCGCGGTCACTGTAGCCAACCGGGTAGACCTTGACGTAGACCCGGCCCCCCTGTGCGGAGAACTCCACAACTTCAGGATCGAGCAGACCTGCGTCGTTGATCTTGTGGAGTCTGCCACCCTCGTCGATGTACTCGACCACCCAGTCGATCCCGGTTGATGTTGTGATAGCCACCAGACCGACCCTGGTATCGACCTCAAAGTAGGCCGGAGCAGACCGGGTGGCGGGTGCGCTGGCCGAGACCACCGGCACCTCTGTATCCGTGGGAGTCGGCGCGCCCGTCACCACGAACAGGACGGTGCCGATGTAGCCTTTTTTATCGGAGAAGGCGACCCTGTATGAGCCCGCGCCGGAGATGGGCACGGTCGTGGAGAACGCGCCATTCGCATCGGTTCTGATGTACTCCGGCCCATAGACGGTGGTGCCGTCGCGCTCGATCCCTATCTGCACCCCCGCACTCCCTATCTCTGCTATCGTGCCCGCGATATCGAGGCTACCATCGAATTCCTGCACGAGCGGGGAGTTTATCCTGATATCCCCGGACCGGTCGACCAGTTTGAGGAACTGCAGGGTCTTTGAACTTCCCCCGAATGTGTTCGGCGAATCAGGATCGATGATCTCGACTGTGTAATCCCCTGCAGCAAGACCCTCGGTCTTAAATGTCGCAGAGAACAGACCATCCTCCTGCACAACGATGGTCTTCCGGTCCACCTCGCTCTTCGTGTGCTTGACGGAGTATAAGATAACATCGGTGCTGAATCCGGGGTTGAGCGAGGGTTTGGTGATCCCCTCTACAAGCGAGGTGCCTGTGACCTTGAGCGGTTCACCGACATACACCGTATCTGGAGCATCGATCCTGACATAAGCAGCTGATGCGGAGCTGACAAGCAGCATCATGGCAAGAAGAGTCATCCAAGCGATCCTTTTCATACCATTACATCGACGAATATGAGGTATAATGCTATCCAAATCAGTTGAGAAACCGCTGGCGTCCTGGCGGGGGAAGGATCGCATAGACGGCCAGGTTCTCGATACGCTGACGGTTATCTTCAGGAGCGGCGGGTGTTCCTGGAACCGGTGCCGTATGTGTGGTTACCGGCATGAGCGCTATCCCGATCTCTCCCGGGACGAACTTGCCGACCGGCTGATCCGCCAGGTCCGCTGGGTGAAGGCGAACTTCCGCGACGAGGATTACCAGGTGCTCAAGATCTTCACTTCGGGGAGTTTCTTCGATCCCGATGAGGTTCCGCTCGCCGCCCGGCGCGCCGTCGCGGAGGCGTTCCGGGGCAAGGTAGTGATCGCCGAGACGAGGCCGGAATACGTTGAGCCTGACGCGATCCGGGAGTTTGGCGAGGCGATTGACACCGGTGCCCGGGACATGCCACTCTCCATCGCCATAGGCCTTGAGACAACAGACGATCTTATCAGGGAGAAATGCATCGACAAGGGATTCTCGTATGCCGATTTCCTCCGCGCCGCAGAGACTGCCCGTGCCGCCGGCGCAGGCGTGAAGGCTTATCTCCTGTTAAAACCACCCTTTCTGACCGAACGCGAGGCGCGCGATGATATGGTGCGCTCTATCAGGGAGATCGCATCAGTCGCAGACAGCATCTCCATGAACCTCTGCACCGTCCAGGGCAGGACCGAGGTAGAACACCTCTGGAGGCAACACGCATACCGCCCGCCGTACCTCTGGACAGTCCTCGATGTGCTGATCACCTCCCCGGTGCATATCCTCTGCGACCCCGTCGGCGGCGGACAGGCCAGGGGGCCGCACAACTGCGGCAGGTGCGATCGCGCGATCGTGAGGGGGATCAGCGACTACTCCCTGACCGCTGATGTCGGGCTCCTGCGTGCGCTTGCAGAGACGGACTGCACGTGCAAAGAAGAGTGGGAGTTCGTGCTCGAACACGAAAAACCGTTCTGTATGCCGCTTACACGCTAACGGATCTTTTTTTCTGCTTCTCCAGCTGCTTTGCGAGCAGTGGGAGGAACGTCCCCGCATCGCTCACGACACCGATCGCCTGTGTGGTACCCCGGTCCATCAGTTTCGTCACCGATGCGGGGTTGATATCGACGCAGACGGTCTTGACGTATGAGGGGAGGCAGTTCCCGACGGCGATGGAGTGGAGGAGCGTCCCGACCATCACAACCATCCCGAGGCCCTGTATGTGGCGGCGCATGGCGTCCTGAGCCTCTACGGCATCCGTGATCACGTCGGGAAGCGGCCCGTCGTCCCGGATGGATCCGGCGAGCACGAACGGGACGCCCTTCTTCACGCACTCATACATGACCCCGCCGGTGACGATCCCCTGCTCGACCGCGCCCCTGATGGATCCGGCCCTCATGACCTCGCTGATGGCGCAGATATGGTGTTTATGCCCGCCGGTGATGAGCGTGCCCGTCCTGACATCCATCCCGAGGGACGTGCCGAAGAGGTTAGACTCGATATCGTGGGTGGCAAGTGCGTTCCCCGCAAAGAGCACGTCGATGTAGCCCTCACGTATCATATCTGCAAGCGCCCCTGCCGCCCCTGTGTGGACGATCGCCGGGCCTCCGACGAGAGCGATCTTTCCTCCCTCCCCTTTCAGCTTCAAAATCTCGCGGGCGATCCTTGCGATGATCGCCTCGCTCGGCCGCTCGGATGAGACGGTTCCATGCATGAACTCAAACGTGCCGGCCTTCCTCGGCCGCTCGGGGTAGATCACGCGCACCCCGGCCTCGCTCACGACGACAGCGTCACCTGCCTTGATCTTTGATATAGGTCTGCAGATCGCGCGTCTTCTCTCTTTATCGACCACTATGTGGCAATCCATCTCGATCCTCTCAACAGGCAGCCACTCGTCCTGATATTTCACGAATGTCGGGTGATTGGTGGTCGAGTAGAACCCCTTTGGGAGGATCCGGTCGCCCTCTGCCGGTACAAGGATGACGTCGCTGATCTCAGGAGTGCGCGCTCCTAGGCGGTGCAGTTCGTAGAGGATGGCGTCGAGCTGTTGAACGTCAGGTGCAGAGACGCGCAGGCGTGCGTAGCTCGTATCCGTCTTCAGCTTCCCGACATCGAACGTGAGAATCTCAAACTCCCCTCCCATATCCATGATCCTGTCGAACACCAGGGTCATAACACCTGAGTCGATGATATGCCCCTCCAGTTCGATCTCCCGGCCGGACTCCATACAGAGAAGTCGGTGACAATCCGATAATAGGGTTTCTCTCCAGGAATCAGGGGTAGAAGCGGTACCCGCCGGGTGCTATAATCCCTGCTTCCGGCAGAGGTACTCCTGCACCAACAGGAGTTCCTCGCGCGTGTTGACGTTGAATACGAGCCTTTGATCGTGCAGGAGGAGCTGCAGTTCCTCCTGAGGGACATCGAGACCATCCGCCGTCAGGATGTTGATCCCGGCAGGGCAGGCCGGCGTGCCGTCGATGATCTCAGTGTACTGTGTGCGGCAGCCGTGTGCTTCGCAGAGGTCGCGGGGCACCCACGTCGAGCATGCCGGCGTTCCCGCCCGGCGCCAGGCATCTTCGACGCCGGTTATGATATCGGGTGTAAGACAGGGGAGATCCGATACCGATGTGAAGAAGGGCGTCTCCTCCTCCCCGAGATCCCTGGCCGCTGCCAGTATATCCTCGACGTAGCCGAGCCCTTCAGACCCATAGAGGGTGAACCCTCTGGCCCGGCACCAGTTCCTGGTGAATGGTGTCCGATATGAGGCGACCACGACCACCTCGTGGCCTGCAGCCTCAAAGGCATCGATGACGTAGGAGAGCATCGGCCTATCACAGATGGTGACCAGCGGCTTTTCTCCCATCCTGAGCCGCGACCCCTCCCCCCCGGCCATGATCAGGGCAAGCATGTTTCAAGCGCCTCGATGAGTTGCTCATTCTCCTCGCATGTCCGCACCGCCACACGGATATGGCGGGGAAGTCCAAACGAGCTGCAGTCCCGGACCAGGATGCCGTGGCCGAGAAGCCTCTCGACAAGCATCTCCGACTCCACCGGGATCTCTACCAGGATGTAGTTTGCAGATGGAGGCTCATAGGTGAGACCGAGTCTATCAAGGCGGTCACAGAGCCACCCGCGCTCCCGCGCGATCCTCTCCCGTGACTCCTCAAGTTTATCGTAGTTCCGGAAGGCCTCGATCGCAAAGGACTCGGCGAACGCGTTCACTGTCCAGGGAAGGCGCACCGTCTCCACGCGCTCGATGAGTTCAGGGGTGCCAAAACCATACCCGAACCTGATGCCCGGTACTGCGAAGCTCTTTGTCAGGGAGCGCATGACAAAGAGGTTCTCGTGAGGGGTACCGGCGAGGCTCTGGCGCGGGTCAGAGAGCTCTATGAACGCTTCGTCGAGGAAGAGATACGCTCCCTGCTCAGCTGCCCCGGCAAGCAGCCGGAGGATCTCCTGGCGGGTATGAAGCTCTCCTGTGGGGTTGTTAGGGTTGCAGAGGAACCAGACAGCAGCCCCTCTGCTCCTGGTGATGCACCGGGCACCGGCCAGCAGGGCCGCCATCTCGTATTCGGCAAACGTCGGAGGCCTGATGCAGGCGGAATCGCCTTTTCTGAGCATCGCAGAGCAGAACGCGCGGATCAGTTCGATAGACCCGTTGCCGACGGTGATCTCTGCCGCGTCACGCCCGAATATCCTGCCGATCACCTCTTTGAGTATCTCATACCGGTCGTCCGGGTAGTCGGTCAGCACAGAAGGATCCGGCGTCCAGTCGATGTCGGGAGGATAGGGGTTAATGTTAGCGCTGAAATCAAGCAGTTCGTCTCTGCCTCTGGCACGATGCCAGCGCACCCGTCCGCCATGCTCCATTCTCTCCGGGAGTTTTTCTCTCATGGTAGTGGCAACTCTTTTAGCGTACTTTGTCGCTGCTATCCATAAAATCGTTATGCAGGGCTGCAATTCATTTCAGAAGGTATTTATATTATACGGGTAGCATTATGATTTATCTGATACAGTCAGACATAAAGATTACGATTGTCTGACAAATAGCAGACATCTGGCTGCTGTATGTCAGATATGAGTGGTTGAAATGATGGATCGGATAACTATCAGATTGCCCCGGCAACAGGTTGAGATGCTCGAGAAGCTGGTGGAGGCTGGCGAGTTCCCCACGGTATCAGAAGCTGTGCGGTACTCGGTCAGGGCGCTTCTTGAGAAGCATGGAAACCGTGTTCTCCGCGAGGCCGACCAGATTTCATTCAAGATTTAGGAGGTATTTGATGCAGACGATCATCAACGAGGCGTTAAAACACGCCGAACGTGAGAAGTACCTGAAGGCAGACACTTTTGGGGATGAAGATGACATCCTTGGCCAGCCACGAATCGTCATCGTAGGGTGCGGGGGTGCAGGCAACAACACCATCAACCGCCTGTACCATATGCAGGTCAACGGCGCAGATACGATCGCGATCAACACAGATAAGCAGCACCTGGACATGATCCAGGCCGACAAGAGGGTGCTTGTCGGAAAATCGCTCACGAAGGGACTTGGGGCCGGTGGTTTCCCCGACGTCGGCAGACGTGCAGCCGAGATGGCCCGGCCGACCCTTGAGGGTCTGCTCTGCGATGCAGACCTCGTCTTCATAACTGCCGGTATGGGTGGAGGCACCGGCACCGGCACGGCCCCGGTTGTCGCGCAGATCGCCAAAGACCAGGGGGCAATCGTCGTCGGCATGGTCAGTTATCCTTTTCAGGTCGAGAAAGCGCGGCTTCTCCGTGCGGAAGAGGGGCTTGAGACACTCTCGACCGCGGCTGACTCAGTCATCGTGCTCGACAACAACCGGCTCATCAAGTACGTTCCGAACCTTCCGCTCGGCCAGGCGTTCTCGGTTATGGATCAACTCATTGCAGAGACCGTCAAGGGTATCAGCGAGACGATCACGGAGCCTTCGCTCATCAACATCGACTACGCAGACGTGCGTGCCATCATGAGCAAGGGTGGCGTTGCCGTTATGCTGGTCGGGGAGAGCAAGCAGCAGAACAAGGCCGAGAGCGTCGTCCACGAGTGCCTGAACCATCCTCTGCTCGACATCGACTACCGTGGAGCAACCGGGAGCCTCATCCACATAACGGGCGGGAACGACCTGACCCTACAGGATGCCGAGGAGATCGCAAGTTCCCTGACCTACGAACTCGACCCCCATGCGGACGTTATCTGGGGAGCGCGGGTAAACAGCGATTACGAGGGCAGGGTTCGTGTCATGGCGATCATGACCGGCGTTAAAAGTGCACAGATCCTTGGAAGCCAGCTTGCCTATGAACCGGTAGCGCACCGGTCCGCCGCATACTCCGGCAGGCGCAGCATGGCGAGGGATTTACAGAGCGGGGGCAATATCATCGACTACCTCTGAATATTTTCCCTCTTTTCACATCCTTTTTAGAGAGTTCTCCGGCAGCCAATCGTTATCTGGAGGTGGATCCTGGCCGTATCCATCACGGGAGCGGTCCAGGGGGTGATCCGGTCACCCATATCCGACACACCACTCTTCATCTGACATATCCGCACCGCCGCGACTTATAAAGAGCTTCTACGAAATACTTAATAGTACGAATGACGTTAGAATTATAGACGTTCTTGTATAATCCCTCCAGCTCGAGGAGTATTGTGCAGGGTGCAGAACCTGTGGGTCTGTGGTTGTCATAGTACCGGGGTTGAACACATGAGCAGACTGGTGAATGACGGCCTCGAAGATGAGTCCGGTAAATGTCTTTTCTTGTGGTGTAGCCACTATATAAGCCTCCGGTATCTCTGCAGGCACACTGGAGCAGTCTCGCTGGTGGGAATACGAGACAGGTCTCGAATGTCGAGGATTGGTAGAGAATGCTGAATGATTTGATTGAGAAGAGAAAGAAAGTCCTTGCGGAGTCTGAACAGCACAAAGACAGGCGTAATGAGTTAAACGCGCTCGCCAGCAAGAATGCCCGTGAACGCAACGCGCTGAACGCACAGACACGCGAATTTGTCGAGGAGGCGCAGCAGCATAAAGAGCAGCGGGATACGATCAATGAAGAAGTCCAGGCGCTGAAAGATCAGAGGAACGAGTACAACGACAAAGCAAATGAGCTCTTCGAAGAGATCGAGGCTTTCAAGAGGGAGCATGGCAGCCTCCGGAACCGTGGCATCAAGGAGCTGCAGAAGCAGATCGAACACCTGGAATTCAAGCAGCAGACCGAGGTCTACAGCACTGATAAGGAGCGCGAACTGATCGAGAAGATCAAGCACCTGAAGGCGACAGTCAAGGATCAGGAGGCAGAGCTTGAGCAGAACAAAGAGATGCGGGTGAAGCTCTCCGAGGCTCGTGAATTCCGCAGGCAGGCCTCTGAGATCCACAAAATGGTCACCGAGAAGGCTGAGGCCGCCCAGCAGCACCACGACCTGATGGTGGAGTCGTATCGGAGAGCTGATAGATCACGCGAGGAGGCGGATGCTGCCCACCAGCAGTTTGTCGAGGCACAGGAGACGGCGGATGAAGAGCACAAACAGTTCATCGCCTGTCAGAAGGAACTCCGCGATTACGATAAGGTGATCTCAGGGTTGCGCAAGAAGACCCGGAGAACCAGGGTTACCAAGGAGCAGAAGGCCGTCCGGAAAGAAGCCGAGCGCATCTTCGAGCGGTTCCGGGGCGGCGAGAAACTCACCACCGATGACCTGCTCCTGCTTCAGCGCGCAAAACTCATCTAATATTTTTTCCCATCCCGCGCTGCAAATTATTTAATAGGTTCGAAGAGATCTTCTATTGAATGGTAAAAGAGCGGACGCTCGTCCTCTGCGTCGATCGCGATGATGATCTTGGATTCAAAGCCCGGATCGATGGCCCCATCGTTGGCAGAGAGGCATGCCTCCAGGCAGCAATCTCCCTTGGCCTGATCGACCCTGAAGACTCTGATGTTAACGCAATCTTCGAGACGGTCAAGCTCTATGATGAACTCATCGAACGGGGGGAGGAGGTTGCCGTGGCCATAATCTGTGGCAACCACATGAACCTGCTTGAGGGAGACCGGCGGATAGCGTCCAGCCTGGATGCGATCCTTATGGGGACGGGGTTGACGTCCTGCATCCTGGTGACAGATGGTGCTGAGGACGAGTACGTTCTCCCGATCATCCAGTCCAGGGTGCCGGTCAGCAGCGTGCGGAGGGTTGTGGTCAACCAGATGCCAAACCTTGAGGGAACCTACTACATCCTGAAGCGGCTCCTCGATGACCCGAAGATCTCAAAGATCGTGCTCGTGCCGCTCGGCCTTGCCATGCTCCTCTATGCAGCCGGCTACCTCCTGGGATACCCGGAGGGTGCAACCATCGTCGTCGTGGGTATAGTCGGTGTTTACCTGCTCTTCAAGGGTCTGGGCATCGATGAGGTCTTTGGGTATTTTATATCGTCACTGAGGGCATCGCTGCGCGGTGGCAGGTTCACCTTTGTATCTTACATCACCGCAATACTGCTTTGCATCGTCGGGATCATACTCGGGCTCATAAGCCTCCTTGATTATTACACGGCTTCTGGCATCTTCTTCCAGATCCTGGCGTTCATATACGGTTCAATCGCCTGGTTTACCGCCGCTGCCCTCATCGCATCGGTGGGAAAGATCATCGACGTATTCCTGAGCGAACGGGAGGCTATCAAGCGGGTGGTTGCCCTGCCGTTCTTCGTGCTGGCGATCGGGGTCATCACCTACGGCGCAAGCATCTATATTCTCTCGATCAGCGAAGTTCCCAGGTTCCCTATCGTAGGCGATGCCGGCGTGAAGTATATCATCTTCACAACAATCGGAGGTCTTTTCTGTGCCTTCTTCGGCGTCTACCTCCAGTCGCTCCTTGGCAGGTGGGGAGATGACAGTGAACCGGTTCCGCTGAAGAGGGGAGCATGATGTGGGGCGCCCGCCCTCATCCAGGGGACGGGTGCCGCTCTGAAAGGATCGATCTTCACGAAAAGGGAGTCTAAAAGGGCGGGATCTCCCTATGCCTTCTCTTCAACCCGGATCCTGAGCCCCTCGTTGTCCACCTCGGTGGTGATCGCGATCTTCAGGCCCAGCGATGAGAGGGCCACCGCCACCTCTTCCTCAGGGCGGGCAGTGATGATGGCGATGGAAGGTCCGACCGAACTCATGCCGACGAACTCGAGACCGGCGTTCCGGAGCCCTGCCATGTAACGATAGATCTCAAACCCGTGGTGCTCGACCTCGGCGCGCTTTGAGCCACGGAACTCGATCTCCCAGATCACGTCGCCGGCCTTTGCAAGGTCACCCTGTTCCAGCGCCGGGATGAGATCCATCATGATGAGGTATGACTTCAGCGTCCGGTCGCGGTAGTCAAGGTTCCGGGCTTTGTTCATCAGGAGATCGAACTCCATCTCTCCTGCTGACGAGATATCGGAAGGTGGGATGGCGATGTAGACCTTCTTTCCCTCCGCAAAGGCATGCTGGTAGATGAGCGTCAGTTCATCGCCCATCACCACCATGCCGCCGTGAGTGCTGGCGGCCGGGCCGACACCGGTCTCGAATCCGAACGCAATACTCCCGGCCTCGGTCTCCTCGACGAAGTTGTTGCCGAGGAGGATGCGGAGCTGGTCAGAGGTCAGCGGGGAGCCCACCGCGGTGTTGAGAGCGTTTGCGACCACTGTGAGGATGGTGCTCGTGGATCCGAGACCCACATGCTCGTATCTGTGGTCGCGCGCACGGATCCGGAATCCTCCTGTGTAGCCGACGACATGCCTGAATGCCTCCACGAAGTGCCGGAGGATCGGTTCACGGGAGTAGTCGATATCGAGCCCCGATGCCGTGCATTCGACCTCGGCGCTACAGTAGGTCTTGATGGCAAACCCGATACCGCCACCTCCCGGGCGGTCCGGGGCGAAACGGTTCATATCAAGCACGGAGAGGTGGATCCTGGCGGGAGCATCGGCGAAGACGGTGCCAGAGACCGGTGAAAGGTTGTAATCCTTCCGAAGGCCACACTGTCTGATATTCTCGCCGGGTGCAAAGGAGGTAAACTCGTACTCGACGAGATCCAGATCCCCTCCCCTGATCTTCATTATAGCCATTTATAATTAGTTACCCTGTGCGGTCAAAGAAGATATCCTTTCCAGCTGCGCGGAGAGGGATGCCATACGCGACACCGCACCCTTCCATCCACCCGAGCGAGAGCGCGCCGACGCCGGCGGTGTACATGACCCTGTTGTCGACGTTGTGGATGCTCGCGGTCTTCACGGCAGATCCGACCGCTATACCGAGGTCGGTCATCCTGATGGTGCAGTTCGGCCCCCCGAAAGGGGCGGTTGGCGGGAGGTTCTCACCCTGTGCTTTGAGCATATCAGCGCAGGTGGGGTACCCGCACCCGCCGCAGTCGAGGCCCACGGTATCGGCCAGCAGCGCACCTACGATGAGACAGGCATCACTCGCCTCAATGTTGCCTGCATCCCTGATGAAGAACGATGCGTTCCGCTTTTCGCCAAATTCCCGCATCGCCCGTGCGAGCAGCACCAGATCATCTCCTGTGGCGATTGTTGTTCTGATCACGTCTGTACCCCGCGCCTTCGGGGCGGTGCGCGCAGAGAGTGCCATCAGCCTGGCGACTGTCTCAACGGCGTCATATTCGAAGGTCATGGGAGTAGATATCGCCGATGAGAGATAAGTATCTTTGTTCTGCGGGCAGCCCACAGAAGTATCGATGGTTTTTTGCAGGATGTGGGCTGAAGGTAGGATCTCTCAATGACATCAAAGAAGGCTACCTTTGGCGCAGGGTGCTTCTGGGGTATTGAGGAGGCGTTCAGGCGCCTGCACGGGGTCGTGGATACGGCGGCTGGATTCATGGGAGGCACCCTCGCAAACCCGACCTACCCCGAGGTCTGCACGGGCAGAACCGGGCATGTAGAGGTCGTGGAGGTGACTTACGACCCCGCATTGATCTCATACCAGGATCTCCTCGACTTCTTCTGGAGCATTCATGACCCGACGACACCCAACAGGCAGGGGGCCGATATCGGAACACAGTACCGGTCGGTGATCTTCTACCACTCCCCGGAGCAGGAGGCGGCGGCCCGGGCATCGAAGCAGGAGATAGAGTGTTCGGGGCGGTTCAGGCGCCCCATTGTCACCGCCATCGAGCCTGCGGGGACGTTCTGGAGGGCTGAGGAGTATCATCAGCGGTACCTCGCGAGGCGCGGGGGCGGCCGCTCCGGGGTTCTGTAGCAGATGCCGGGGAAGACCGGAGAACCCCGGACGACATTGAAATAGCTTTATCACAGTAGCGGTCAGGAATGCATACATGCGCATCGGGATACTCTCTGACACGCACGACCGCCTCGAGATGGTTGATGCGGCCGTAGGGCGCCTGAACACGGAACAGGTAGACCTTGTACTCCATGCCGGAGACTATATATCACCGTTTGTCGTCCCGCGCCTGGCGAACCTGAGATCGCCCATGATCGGCGTTCTCGGGAACAACGATGGTGATCATCACCTCTTGAGAGAGCGGTTTGCCGGGCATGAGCACCTCAGCCTGCGGGGGGCTTTCGCCGCTGTCACCGCGGGCGGCATGGATATAGGGCTCCTCCACGGCGATGATCGTGAACTCCTGCAGGCGCTTATCAGGCAAAAGGCGTTCGACGTCGTGGTTTGCGGCCATACCCACCAGGCGGAGGTCA
>JAAZIF010000226.1 GCA_012510335.1 Methanomicrobiales archaeon
ATCCCCCGCGCCCTCGCGTTCGAGGTCTTCATGGGCACATCTCAGGTGGTAGGACACGTAGCCGGGGCCTTCATCCAGGGCATCGATGCGGCGCTCATGGTCTCATTCCTTCTCCTCATCCTCGCCGGGGTGATGTCATGGTCGCGTGGGGCCGAGCATCGCGGGGATGCATGAACCCGGCCCGGTGACATGCCAGGGTTGGCGGCCTTGAGAATCCCCACGCGGAGATCTGATGCCGGATCTCCATGTGCCGGGAGGCGGATGCCCTACCCGAACCGAAGGCGGAGCATGCCGAGGAGCATACCGATCGTGTCCGGGATGGTCACCTTCGACTCGCTCCGGTTCTCCCAGGTGATCGGAACCTCCTCCACCCGGTAACCTTCCTGCCGCAGCCGCCAGAGGAGTTCGACGTCGAACTCAAAGCGGGTCGACCGGAGATGGGGGAGGACCGATTCGAGTGCCTCCCTCCGGAAGACCTTTGCGCCGCACTGGGTATCCCGGTAATCAAGCCCGAATAGAACCCTGACAAGGAGGTTAAAGAGCCGGCTCTCAATCCGGCGCCAGAGACCCTGCCGGACCGTCAGCACGGAGCCTGGAACCCAGCGCGAGCCGATGGCGCCATCCACGGTTCTCAGGTGGTTGAAGAGGCGCTCCATCTCAGAGAATGATGCCGAACCGTCTGCGTCCATGTACCCAACGCAGGGGGTCGACGCCTCCCTGACCCCGGCCACGATCGCTCCCCCCTTGCCGAGGCGGGACGGGAACGTCAGGCATCTTATGGAGAGGGAGGGGTGATCGCCTGCAAAGGCACCGATGACGGTGGGGGTGTCATCGGTCCCATCACAGACGAAGATCAGGTCTCCGGGAAATCCCGGGGTCTCCTCAAGGAGCGACCCTATCCGCACCTCTTCGTTGTATGCGGGGATCACCAGGGTGCAGTCAGCCAGGTCTACCCCGCTGCCTCCGGCATCGCTCAGCATTCAAGTTTCGTCAGTATCATATCCGCAAACCGGGAGGAAGCCCCCGGACCGTTTGCGGTCACGACCTGCATGTCGGCCACGACGGGTATATTCACGAGGTTTGCTCCGGCCCTCTCCATCTCCTGCACCGCTTCGGGGCTAGGGTAGACGGTCGCCTGCCTTCCGGCGAGGATGCCTGCCCGCGCAAGCACGACCGGTGCGAGGCAGATTGCGGCGACGACCCTGCCCTGCTCGAAGAACGCCCTGGCGAGTGCTTGAAGTCTCCCGCTCCCCCAGAGGTGATCCTGTGATCCGGTGCCGCCCACGATCACGATCCCGGCGTAGTCGCCGGGATCCACATCGTCAAACGCCAGGCTCGCCTCCGCAGAGACGCCGAGCATCCCCCTGCACTTGCCCGGGGCGGTCGATGCGATATCGACACCGATGCCTGCTTCCTCAAATATCCGTTTTGGGATATCCAGTTCCTCATCCCTGAACCGTTCAGGTGCAATTACAAACAGAAGATTCATTACAGGATCCCTATTTCGGGTTTGCTCATAAGCGTATTGATGGTTGCGGGAGGGGATGAATCCGATCCCCCGGGGCACCGGATCTAAATAAGATTATTATAATAATCATACCATTAAAGTGCGGCCCTCCGGGCTCTGCAGGAAACCCGGTCATCAGCCGGCAAACCCGTATCGATGGCTGCAATATCTCCTGAGACCAGGAGCGCCAGGATGGAGAGTACTCATGCAACGCGGCACGTATTACTGGATCATTCTCCTGTCGGCACTCGTGTTCATCACTCTTGTGGGAGCAGTGGAGCCAGGAGATTATACCGTTGACTGGAATCGGACCTACGGGGGGGCTGCCTCCGGGGAGGCGGCATACGCGATCATGGCGGACCCCGGAGGGGCGGGATTCTTTATCGCCGGGGAGACCGGGGCGTTCGGGGCGGGGGAGATGGACGCCTGGGTGGTCAGGCTGACGCCGGAAGGCGACGAGGTGTGGAACAACACCTACGGAGCGGAGGAGGCCGGCACCGCCAGGGCCATCATCCCGACCGATGACGGCAGCATCCTCATCGCCGGCACCCTCACCTTCGTCACCGATGGGGTGCGGCCGGACACAGACGCCTGGATCGCGAAGATCGACCCCTCGGGGCGCGAGATCTGGAACCGGACCTACGGCGGCCCGGACGTAAACACATCGGCAAACGCGGTGATCGGGATCGATGACGGCGGATACATATTATTCGGCTCAATAACGCCCCGGGGAGAGGCTATGTCCCGGGCCCTGGTGATCAGGCTTGACGAATCAGGAGAAGAAGTCTGGAACCGGACGTTTGGCGATGCCGAGAACAGCACAGCAAACGCGGCCGCACAGCTTCCCTGCGGGGATTTAGTCTTTGCCGGCGGCACCGACTCCCCCTCGGGGGCGGGGATGATGGACGTCTGGGTGGTGCGGCTGAACGAATCAGGGGATGAGGTCTGGAGCAGGACATTCGGGAGCCCATACGATGATTGCGCCCGGGCGGTCATCGCCACAGGGGACGGCAACATCCTAGTCGCCGGCGAATTCACCGAGAGTTCCGGGGATGATACGGCTGATACCGATGCCCTCCTCATGAAGCTCACGCCCGACGGGGATATCATATGGAACTGGATCTACGGGGATGTCGGCGTGAACGAGTCAGCCAGCGCGGTGATCGAGAGGCCGGACGGAGGCTACATATTTGCCGGGGAAACCGGGTTTCCCGGAGTGGATGACACCGATGCCTGGCTTGTCGGGACCGATGCCGGAGGAGCGGTGGCATGGAGCAGGATCTATGGCGGCATAAACCCCGGTGACCGCGCGGTATCAGTCCTGCAGCCCGCAGAGGATACCCTCCTATTCGCGGGAATGTTCAATGCCACAGCAAGAGGAGGGCCGGTGAACACGGATGCATGGGTCGTGAGGCTGGAACTTCTCCCGGAGCCGGCGCCAGAACCCACAGCGGCACCCATAAAACCCCCGAAAGCGCCGGCAATATGCAAAAAACCGGTGGTTACGGTGACCCCGACACCCTGCCCCACCGCGACTCAGAAACCCACAGAAAAACCGACAATGACGGATGCGCCAGAACCGACAATGACAGAGAGGCCAGAACCGACAATGACAGAGAGGCCGAAACCGACAATGACAGAGAGGCCAGAACCGACAATGACAGATGCGCCGAAACCGACAATGACGGATGCGCCGAAACCGACAATGACAGAGAGGCCGAAACCGACAATGACAGAGAGGCCGAAACCGACAATGACAGAGAGGCCGAAACCGACAATGACGGAGAGGCCGAAACCGACAATGACGGAGAGGCCAGAACCGACAATGACAGAGAGGCCAGAACCGACAATGACGGAGAGGCCAGAACCGACAATGACGGATGCGCCAGAGCCGACGTTGACGGATGTGCCAGAACCGGCGGATCACGAGGATGGTGCCAATGGATCGCTCTCGGGGGTGGTCTGGTATGACCTGAACGCGAACGGCAGCCATGATCCGGGTGAACCGGGCATACCGGGCATCTGCGTGCGGCTTATCGGCAGGCGGACCATGTACAATCACACCGTCACCGATTCAGGGGGGTCATACCGGTTCTCATCCCTGCCCCCCGATCTGGCCGGCGTCGAGTTCCTCGTGCCGGACGGCTACTCCTGCACCATCTTTGGCCCGGGCAGCGATGCCGGTCCGCTGACGGATTCCGTGGCATTCGCGGAAGGCGAGGCCTCCCGGCAGACCCTGAATGCAGGATTCATCGGGGAGCACCGGGCAGAGACCCCGGTTGCAGCCTATGGGTGGGTGCTTGGCACAACCTGGAGCGACGATAACCAGGACGGCTTTCGGGACGAGCTCTACGGCATGACCGGCGTTGAGGTCCATCTCCTCGACGCCGGCGGCGCCCTGGCGGCATCGGCCCGCACAGGGCACCATGACACCTACACCTCCATGTACCTCTTCGGCCCCCTCCTGCCAGGGGAATACTCCCTCGTGTTCACCGCGCCGGAGGACTACATCTTCACAGATCCCGGCGGGGACAGCCACGCCGATCCGCTGACCGGCACGACCGAACCCTTCAGGGTAGGCGGGGGGGATACGATCGTCAGGGATGCCGGGCTGATCCCCTCCCCGATCACCGAGAACATGGATGATGGAACCGGGGTGGAAGGCGGCGAAAGCGGGATCGCGTATGAGGAATGGGAAG
>JAAZIF010000227.1 GCA_012510335.1 Methanomicrobiales archaeon
CGAGTCGGCACGCCGCGATATCGCTGACTACGAGGTCACAAACCCCGATGCCGGGACGGTCTTTGTCACCTACGGCCCGCCGTCCCGGACTGTCGAGCAGGTGATGCGCGACAACCCCGACGGGTCTATCGGCCACCTCCGTCTCAGGGTCGTCTGGCCATTCCCTGAGTTCGCTCTCCGGGAGTTTCCCGACGCTGAGGTCTTCCTGATGCCAGAGCTGAACATGGGCCAGATGGCTAGGGAGGTCCAGCGCCACGTCGATCAGCCGGTCATACCGATCTCAAAGATCGGGGGAGAACTCCACACCCCTGCCGAACTCGTGCGGGTTCTGGAGGCGTACCGATGATCGCGCCGGACTGGTTCCGGGAAGACCGTCTCCCGCACATATACTGCACCGGGTGCGGCAACGGGACGGTCATCAACTGCACCCTCGCGGCGGTGGAGGAGATGGGCTGGAAGCACAATGAGACGGCGTTTATATCCGGCATAGGATGCTCCTCCCGCGCCCCCGGCTACATCCTCGCCGACTCGCTCCACACCACCCACGGGAGGGCGCTCGCGTTTGCCACCGGCGTGAAGATGGCACGGCCCGGCTTGAACGTCATAGTCTTCACCGGCGACGGCGACCTCGCCGCCATCGGCGGGAACCACTTCATCCACGCATGCCGCCGGAACGTGGATATGACAGTGATCTGCATGAACAACCAGATATACGGCATGACCGGCGGGCAGGGGAGCCCGACGACCCCTGAGGGGGCGATCTCGACGACGACGCCCTATGGGTCGAGCGAACCGGTCTTTGACCTTGCGGAGCTCGCTGTTGCGGCGGGCGCAAACTATGTCGCGCGCTGGACTTCCTATCATGTCACGGAACTCACGAAGGCGATCGCCGCCGGCATGCGGACACCCGGCCTCGCTTTTATCGAGGTGAGAACCCAGTGCCCGACGAACTTCGGCCGCTACAACAGGCTCCGGACCATCCCTGACATGATCGAGTACCTCAAGGGCCACTCGATGCTCCTCGCGAAGTACGACCGCCTTGTGGAGGAGGGAGCAGATATCCCGGGGGGCACGTTCACCATCGGGGAGCTTGTCAGGCGGCGGAGGCCGGCTATGGGGGTGAAGCAGTGAGGCACGAGGTCCGGTTCTCAGGATACGGGGGGCAGGGGATAATCCTCTCCGCGGTCATCCTCGGGCGGGCGGCAGCGCTCTACGCCGGGAAATACGCTGTCCAGACCCAGGTCTACGGCCCCGAGGCCCGCGGCGGGGCATCGATGGGGCAGGTGGTGATCGATGATGTACCGATCCTCTACCCTGAGGTGACAGACCCTGACATCTACATCATCATGTCCCAGCAGGGGTTTGAGAAGTACGGGGTCACGGCTCGGGAGGACGCGGTGATGGTTCTTGACAGGGATCTGGTCAGTTCGCGCCCGGGCTGCCGCTACCACGAGATCCCGGCGACGACAGAGGCAAAAGAGAACCTCGGCAGGGAGATCGTGGCAAACATCGTTATGATGGGGGCGCTTGTGGCCGTAACCGGGATCGTGAGCAGGGAGGCTATCGAGCGCGCTGTGCTCGACAGCGTCCCGAAAGGCACCGAGAGCCTGAACACAAGAGCACTGAAACGCGGATTTGAACTCGGGGAATATGCATGAAACTACTGGAATACGAGGCAAAAGAGATCTTTTCGAAGTATGGCATTCCGGTCCCGAAAGGGGTCTTTATACGGGCACCGGAAGAGATCACTGCACACCTGCCGGATATCGGCGATGCTGTTGTGCTGAAGGCGCAGGTAGACGTCGGCGGCCGGGGGAAGGCCGGCGGCGTCCTCTTCGCTGAAGGCGCGGAGGCTGCCGGGACCGCCCGGGAACTCTTCTCCCGGGAGATCAGGGGCGTCCCTGTCAGGGGCATACTCGCCGAGGAGAAACTCTCGATCGAGCACGAGTACTACGTCAGCATCGCCGTCGATCGGTCGAGCAGGCAGCCGGTGATCCTCTTCGCCGACGCGGGCGGGGTTGATATAGAGAGCGCGGCACTGGCCGACGGGTCAGCCGTCCGGAGAGCCGTTGTATCGCCGCTTCTTCGCGAGATCCCGGCGTTTCTCATGCGCTACCTCCTCGGGGGCGCACCAAAAGAGCTCGCGCCCACGATCAACCGTCTCTATCATGTCTTCCGGGAGAAGGATGCCATGCTCGCCGAGATAAACCCACTCGTTACGACGCCGGAGGGAGTCTACGCGGCCGATGCAAAGCTCATCATAGATGACAACGCCCTCGCCCGCCAGGGGATAGCTGTCAACCGCGACCTCTCGGAGCGCGAGCGCGAGGCCGAGAAGCACGGTTTCTCCTACGTTGAACTGGACGGGAGCATCGGGGTGATAGGGAACGGTGCCGGGCTCACCATGTCGACGCTCGACCTTATCGAGTACTACCAGGGTCGGGCAGCAAATTTCCTCGACGTCGGGGGCGGCGCCGACCAGGAGCGGGTGATGCATGCCGTGCGGCTCGTTGCGAGCATGCCCGGCGTGAACGTGATCGTGGTCAACCTCCTCGGGGGCATCACCAGGTGCGACGAGGTTGCGAAAGGGATCATCGCCGCCGATGTCTCGCCGACGATCGTCGTCAGGATGGCCGGGACGAACGAGGAGGAAGGCCGGCAGCTGCTCGCGGAGCGCGGTTACAGGATGCTTGAGAGCATGGATGCGGCCATCAGGGCTGCGCTGGAGGTGTCGGCATGATATACGGCGATAAGGATCTCGGTGTGATCGTTCAGAACATCACCGGCAGGCAGGGCCGGTTCCACACGGAACTCATGAACGACTACGCGCGCGAGGTCGGCGGCCGGGGCGTCATCGCCGGCGCTGCGCCCGGGAAGGGCGGGCAGGAAGTCTACGGCGTCCCTGTCTACAACACCGTGCGAGAAGCCCTCCGGGAGCATGACGCGGCCGCAAGCGTCATATTCGTCCCGGCGATGGCCGCCGCTGACGCGATCATGGAGGCTGCGCATGCCGGGATCGAGCTTGCGGTCGTCATAACCGAGCATATACCGGTCCACGACACCATGAAGGCGATCGCCTACGCAAAACTCCATGACTGCACGGTCATCGGCCCTAACTCCCCCGGGCTCCTCTCACCGGGCGAGTGCAAACTCGGTATCATGCCGGCCCACCTCGCCACCCGGGGAGGGGTCGGCGTCATATCCCGGAGCGGCACCCTCACATACGAGGTGGTCGACGAGCTCACCCGTGCCGGCATCGGCCAGAGCACGGTCGTAGGGATCGGCGGCGATCCGGTGGTAGGCCAGACGTTTGTGGACGTGCTCGCGCGGTTCGAGGATGACCCCCGGACGGAGGCCGTCGTCATCATCGGTGAGGTGGGAGGAAACCTTGAGGAAGAAGGGGTCCGGTCGACCGATCTCCCGGTGGTTGCCTACGTAGCCGGCGTGAGCGCACCGCCCGAGAAGCGGATGGGTCACGCAGGAGCTATAATCGAGGGCGGCGAGGGCGATGCGCGCTCCAAGGCGCGGCGCATATCCGCCCTCGGTGTTCCGGTCGCATCCAGACCGTCGGAGATACCGGGGTTGATCCGCGGAGTGCTATGAACAGCGACCTGATGCTTGCCACAGCCTGCGAGGTGGCGGTGAAGATCGGTGCCCGGGCGGTCGTCTCGTTCGTCGATCTGATCCCCGTCCCTGAGGGCACACCTGATGTTCCGATCATCTGGGTGCAGGAGATGCAGCTCGACGTCTTAAAAGACCTCACCATGCATGACATCCTGGAGGTGAGCGAACGGCACATGCTGGATGCCGCTGTCCATATATACCTCCAGAGAAACCTGGAGAGCGGCCTCGTCGTCGGGGTCTTTCCCTACGCCATCATCATCTACGACATCGCGGAAGGACGAAACTTCATCAACCTCAAGGATTTCTCGGATATCGCTCCGCGCGAGGTTCTCCACGCGGTTCTGACGCTGGCCCTCGAGATCGCGGTCGAGGGGAGAGAGGGGAGGGCTATCGGCACCGCATTCATCGTGGGGGATCCTGACGAGATCTTCAGGCACTCCCACCAGGCGATCCTGAACCCCTACCAGGGACATCCCGCTGCCCTCCGGGACATCAAGAACAAGGACAACTGGGAGAGCGTAAAAGAGTTCGCCCAGCTGGACGGCGTCTTTGTCGTCGACAAGAGCGGCGAGATACGCTCGGCGGGACGCTACCTGGACGTCACCGGCCGGGGCATCTCCCTCCCGGGAGGGCTCGGAGGGAGGCACCGTGCAACCGCATCCATCACATACGAGACCCCGGCTGTCGGTATAACGGTCTCTGAGAGCGGGGGCATGGTGCGTGTCTTCAGGGATGGCATCTGCAAGATCGGCATCCGCTCCGACATCCGTACAAGGAGTGGCGGTTAGAAATTGTTATATGAATTGCAATCATTTCTTTTATAATAATTTAGAACCACGGTGGATTTTATGACCAGGAACATCAGCGTAGAAGTGCTTGACCAGATCCCGATCGAGAAGCAGCGGATTGAACTGGTGGAGAGGAAGTGTCTCGGGCACCCCGACAGCCTCGCGGACGGCGTCGCAGAGTCGATCAGCCGGGCGCTCAGCAGGGCATACATGGAGGAGTGCGGCGCCGTCCTGCACCACAACACCGACCAGGGCGAGGTCGTGGCAGGGGAGTCGATCCCGAGGTTCGGTGGCGGCAGAATCACAAAGCCGATCTACTTCCTCATATCCGGCAGGGCAACAAAGATCTTTGACGGCGTGAATATACCGGCGGATGCTATCGCCGTCGAGGCAGCACGGAGCTACATCAGCGGGATACTCCCCACCCTCAACATGGACCGCGACATAATCGTCGACTGCCGGATGGGGGCCGGGTCGACCGATCTCTGTGATGTCTTCAGATCCTGCGAGGGGAGAGTCCCGAGGGCGAACGACACGTCGTTTGGCGTCGGGCATGCGCCGTTCAGCGAGGCGGAGAGCATCACAAAAGGTGTCTCTGCGTTCATAGATGAGAATCTCCGGCCCCGGTACCCGGTCATCGGCCAGGACTGCAAGATCATGTGTCTGCGCGATGGTGACACATTCACCCTCACCGTTGCGACGGCGTTTGTGGACCGCTACTGTTCAGGCATCACCGAGTACATAGAGCAGAAGCGCGTTCTGACCGAAGAGATCACAGCGGTCGCAAAGAATTTCACGAAGAGGAACGTCAATGTCACCATCAACACCGCTGATGACCTCGATAGCGCAAGCGTCTTCCTGACTGTCTCGGGAACCTCTGCCGAGATGGGCGATGATGGATCCGTCGGCCGCGGCAACCGCGCGAACGGGCTGATCACCCCGAACCGCCCCATGAGCATGGAGGCGACGAGCGGCAAGAACCCGGTCAACCACATCGGCAAGATCTATAACCTCCTCGCGACCAGGATAGCACAGGACTGTGTCGCCAGGGTCGATGGGATCGAGGAGATCTACATCCGTATGCTCTCCCAGATCGGCTACCCGATCGACCAGCCACATGTGGCAAGCGCCCAGATCCTCACGAAACCCGGTGCAAGCATCACATCCATCAAACCCGATGTTGAGGCGATCATCGATGGGTGGCTGGCGGAGATCACCACCGTGACCGAGAAGGTCATCAGGGGAGAGCTCTCCACGTTCTAATCCATGACAGGACCATCATTCAGGGAGCGGGAGGCCGGATCCGTCCGCCTTGCCGTCCCGAATAAAGGCAGGATCGCAGAGCCCATCAACGAGCTGCTCGCAAAGAGCGGTCTTCACCTCATAGATGGTGGAGAGCGTAGGCTCGTCACCCGGACCCGCGACCCGAACGTGGAGATCCTCTTCGCCCGCCCGATCGATATACCTGAGTATGTGGCGAGCGGTGTCGCCGATCTCGGAATAACCGGGCGGGATATGGTTATGGAGCGGGGATCGGCGATCGAGCAGCTCCTGGATCTCGGGATCGGCAGGGCCACACTCGTCGTCGCCGTGCCGGAGGAGTCCGGCATCGAGGCGGTTGCTGACCTCGACGGAGCGAGGGTGGCGACGGAGTTTCCATCGATCACCCGCTCGTTCTTTGGGGATCGCGGGATCACCGTCAGGATCGTGACCGTGGGCGGGGCATGCGAGGCGACGCCGCACCTCGGGATCGCTGATGCCATAGTCGACCTCTCATCCTCGGGGACGACGCTCCGGACGAACCGTCTCCGCGTCATCGAGGAGGTTCTCACCTCCACGACGATCCTCGTGGCAAACCCCGTCGCCCTGGTGGCCAGGAGGGAGAAGATCGATGAGCTCGTCCTCGCCCTCGATAGCGTCGTCAGCGCGAAGGGGCAGTGCTACCTGATGATGAACGTTCAGAGAAGCGCCCTTGCAGATGTACGGGAATTACTCCCCGGCCTCTCCGGCCCTACGGTGATGGATGTGGCCTCAGACGAGAACCTGGTCGCTGTCCATGCTGTCGTGAAAGAGGACCGGGTCTACCAGCTGATCAACCAGCTAAAGCGGGCCGGCGCAAAAGACATATTAGTTATGCCTATTGAACGGATCATACGCTGAGAAGATGGAGATCTATCCTGCAGTTGATATCCTGGATGGCCGGTGTGTACAGCTCGTGCAGGGCCGGCCAGAGGCGGCGACGGTCTACGGTGACCCGGATGCCTGGGCGCGCCGGTGGCTTGAGGAGGGGGCGGATGGTATCCACATCGTCAACCTCGACGGGGCATTCGGCCGGGCGCAGAAGAACGCCGAGATGATCCGCGGGTTCACCCGCGAGACGAACGCTTTTGTCGAACTCGGGGGCGGTATAAGGAGCATGGAGGACGCCTCAGGGTGGCTTGCTACCGGCGTCGACCGGGTTATCCTCTCGACACTGGCGGTCAGGGCGCCGGAGACGATCCAGATGCTTGCGGAGGAGTTCGGGAGCGAGCGGGTGATGGCGGGGATCGATGCCCGGGGGGGCGAGGTGATGATCGAGGGGTGGGTGCGCCCGGCGGGGAGTTATGTTGCCTGGGGGGAGCGGTTCGAGAGTCTCGGCGCGGGCTCACTCCTCTACACGAACGTGGATGTGGAAGGGCTCCAGCAGGGGATAGCGCTTGCCCCGGTCGAGGATCTCCTCTCCCGGGTTAAGATCCCGGTCGTGGTCTCGGGCGGTATATCGAGCGCAGAGGATATCTGGGCGCTCCGGAGCGCCGGGGCGGCGGGCGCGGTTCCCGGCTCTGCCCTCTACGCCGGTATGGTCAGACTCTCTGATCTCCTGGAGGCGGCGCATGCGGAGGGGTGAGATCCACCGTACCACGAGGGAGACCGATATCAGCCTCTCCCTCGACCTCGACGGCACCGGGGCCGGAACCATCGAGACCGGGATACCGTTCCTCGATCACATGCTCACGTCGTTTGCCCGGCACGGCAGGATGGATCTCAGCATCCGGGCGACAGGTGATCTTGAGGTCGACAGCCACCACACCATAGAGGATATCGGGATCATCCTCGGGACAACAATTGCGGAGGCGGTCGGTGACGGCCGGGGGATCACACGGTTCGCTGATGCTGCGATCCCTATGGATGAGGCGCTCGCGCGGGTGGCGCTCGATCTTGGCGGGCGGGGCTACCTCGTCTTTGAGGGTGAATTCTCGCCGGTGGGCCCGGGAGGGATCCCGGGCGATCTCATCGAGCATTTCTTCTTCAGCCTCTGCATGAGGGCAGGGATAACCGCGCATATATCGGTTGCGGGCAGGAATGACCACCATATCGCTGAAGCGACGTTCAAGGCGTTTGCAAGGGCGCTCCGGGCGGCTGTGGCGGTTGACCCCTCGATCGACGACATACCGAGCACCAAGGGGTCGCTCTGATCCAGAGCGATACACCCATCTTCAGGACGTGCATCGCAATATGCCCGTGTAATTTGTCCACCCTCATCATAAAATCAAGAGCAGAAGGGTTTCCTGACAGCCCTTCGCGCCGGGTGTGAGAGGCCGGAGATCAAACCCGGGGATCCGGTCTGCTCGCTGATGCAGGATATCCGGCAAAATCAGAAGAGGCGCCTCCCGGGGATGGAACGGAGAGGGGGGTCCGGAGGGCCCCCGTAAATAAAAGAGAGATCGCCCGTGTTATGCGGACTTAACCGCGAGCTCGACATCTTCAGCCTTGATCGTCTTGCGTCCCGCGTGCTGGGCAAGCCTGTTTGCTTCCCGGGTCAGCTCTGCGATATACGCCTCGGCCTTCTCGACCAGGGCGTTTGCAGCGTCACTGCCGACCCTCTCAGCACCATTCTTCTTTGCGATACGTACAACCGCAGCAATAGGTAGATCTGCCATAATTTAACTCACCTCTAAAAAGAGGTGTATGAGTTAATATTTAAACGTTTCGGGATTATCTCGAATATTTACGTTTCTCTTTCCCATTGGGGATACTTCTGGAGAGAGCATACGGATACCGGCAGAATATGAGGGCTAATGAAATAAACGTTAAATATCGCTAATTTCAGGAAAAGAGACCTTATTCAGGAGATTCTGGATTCTGCTAACGATTTCGCGAGCATTACCGCATTGGTATAATCTGCTGAAGCGCGCGACGTATCCACGAAAATTTTACCGATATTTACCACCGGTGCTCCATGCCCCCTACCGGTTCCAAGGAACACGAGCGTACGAAAGATCAGGTTCCCGGAGATCCCGTCAGGGGCCACGACCATACCGTACCGCCCTGCCGCATCCTCGATCAGGATCTCGGTATGCTCCGCACCGGTCAGGCGTGCCACGAGCTCGGCGTCGGCCATCGTCCGGTCGACTGCCGGATGCCGCCCTATATCCCCGAGCCTTCCGCCCGAGAGAACCGCCACACCCTCCGCAAGCCCGAAACTCCGCGCAATCTCCCTGCCGCGCTCGACGAACCTGACTTTCTCGGCGACCGTCCAGCCCTCATCGACACCGACGGGGGCGAGGAGGAAGAGGTCTCCGCCGGCGGTCTCGAGGAGGGCAATCCGCTCCAGGTGGTCGACGCCCATGGCCAGTTTAAGGGCCCTCAGGGCAGAGGATGCGGGCAGGCTGCCCCGGACAGCGGCATCGATACTGCCGTCGGCGAGGGCCGCGACGAGGGCCGCCTCCGGTCTCTCAGCCTCGATGACCCTGGCAGAACCGGAGGCTCCGTGACGGGAAAAAAGAATGAGGTCAACTTCCCCGCCGACCGCCTGGATGGTCGAGAGGATACGCTTATCCAGAGACGCCGCACCAAGCCCGATCGTTACCGGCATGCCCTTCCTTCAGCGAAGATCCTCGTGATGCCGTTTCGATCCAGGTCAAATACCTGTGTCTCCCGGCCCAGGTACCTGATGGTCAGCTTTCCGCTCCCGTTGACCTCCCCGATTGGGGCCGCGGTCATCCCGACATCGGCAAACCGGCGGCAGACCTCCTCCACATTCTCCTTCTTCGCAGTCAGGATGAACCCCATGCCAGGATACATGCGCACCCACTGCTCGAAGGGGAGGCGGAGCGCGGAGAGATCCGGTCTCGGTATCGCCTCCAGGTCGATCACCGCTCCCTTCTCGCTCACCTCAAGGAGCATGCCGAGGGTTCCGATAGCCCCGGGGTTGCTTATATCCTTGCCGGCCGTCACCAGGTGATCCCGCCCGAGATCCTCCATTACCCGGATCTGGGCGCGCACAACCTCGGCCGACTTCATCGTGACAGAATCCCAGTTGAAGCTGCACGACGGGTGGATCCGACCGTCGAGGTCGATCGCTGCGATCACCCGGTCCCCTTCCTCTGCCGTATCCGAGAAGATGATCTGATCCATCCTTGCCGTCCCGAGGATCGCCACATCCACGACGTTATACGGCGTATCGGGGTGTAGATGCCCGCCCACTATAGGGACGCCGAACTGCGCGGATGCCGTGACCATGCCCCGGGTCACCTCGTCACGGATCTGGTCGTTTGTGAAGGAGAGGATATCGACCATCGCAACAGGCCTCCCTCCCATGGCAGCGATATCATGAATATTCACAAGCACGGCACAGTATCCCGCCCAGAACGGGTCCGCCTCCATGAGCTTGCTCCAGATGCCGTCTGCTGCAAGCAGCAGCGCATCCTCCGCGTTATGCCGGATGACGGCGGCGTCCTCACCGAACGAGGCGACGATATCGGAGCTCTCGACCCAGAGAGACCGGACCATATCCCCGATCACCCTCTTCCTGGTAACGCCCTCATATTCCCTGACGGCCTGTGCTACCGTATCTGTGGAGCAATCTTTCACCACAAGAACACCAACACTCCACTCTTCTTAATGGTATTCTGCCTCATCAGAGATAATGTATTTGATTCACCGGTATTATGCCCTCTGTTGCAGGAGTCGATCATGGAGAGGTAGATGGCCGCGGATATCCTGGATCTCCCGGCCCCACCCCGGGGTTGTATTTTTGATGCGGCGCGTTGAATAGATCGATATGGACTGGGCTGAGAAGTACAGACCGCAGCACCTCAAGGAGGTTGTGGGGAACGCCGCTGCCATAATGCAGATCTACGAGTGGGCGCGGGACTGGTCGCGGGAGAAAAAACCGCTTATACTGTACGGGAAGCCCGGTATCGGAAAGACGTCAGCCGCCCATGCCCTCGCAAACGACATGAACTGGGAGGTGGTGGAACTCAACGCCTCCGATCAGCGGACCAGGCAGGCCCTTGAGCGCGTGGCAGGTTCAGGTTCCACGACCGGCAGCCTCTCCGGCGCGAGCCACAAACTCATCCTGCTCGATGAGGCCGATAACCTGCATGGCCAGGCCGACCGCGGCGGGGCAAAAGCAATCGTCGAGATCATAGCGGCGTCCAGGCAGCCGATCATACTGATCGCAAACGACTACTACGCCCTCACAAAAGACCTCAAAGCAGTTACGGAGCCGGTGTTGTTCCGGGCACTCCAGGCGCGCTCGATAGTCCCCCGCCTCCGCCAGATATGTGCTGCGGAGGGGGTTGTATGCCCTCCCGCCGTGCTCGAAGAGATCGCCGGCCGCGCCGGCGGCGATATGCGCGCAGCGGTGAACATGCTCCATGCCGCCGCTACAGGCAAGGAGCACCTGGAGATGGCCGATCTCCAGACCTCCGCAAAGGATGAGCGGTCCACCATATTCGGGCTCGTCGGCGCGGTCTTCTCGGGCAGGAGGGATGATCCCGACCTGCTCCGCATGGCGATGGAGGTCGAGGATACCCCGGACACGATCGAGCAATGGCTGGAGGGGAATCTCAGCCATATGCCCGATCTCGCATCCCGGGCGAGGGGCTACGCCTGCCTGTCGAGGGCAGACGAGTATATTGGCCGGACATTCCGGAGGCAGTACTACACCCTCTGGCGGTATGCGAGCGCCATCATGCTCATCGGTGTCGCTGACGCGGCCGGCGGGCATGGTGTTCGTGGTCGTATCATGCCTCCGGCGCGCTGGCGCGCTATGGGGGCGTCGAAGAGGCAGAAGGCGGTCAGGACCGATCTTATCCGGAAGATCGGCGGGATGACGCATATACCGGAGAACGTCCTTCGCGAGGACTACTTCACCGCGATCAGCATACTCGTCGAGCAGAACCCGGAAGGATACGTCCGCGCCTTCAATCTTGATGCGGATGAACTGAACCTCTTTATACACGATAAAGCCCGGGCCACAAAGATCGTCAGGGGCGTGGCAAAAGAGGCGAAGAAAGCCTCAGGCAGGGTCAGGAAACTCAAGGATGAGGATCCGCCGGATGATCCCGGGGAGAAGCAGCAGGGTCTCCCCCCGGGCCAGGCGACGCTCTTTTAGGGGGCACGGCGGTGGTAGCGGCGGAGGGGTATCGGGCTCACGATCTCTCCGCCATCCCCGTAGATCTCGTATCCCAGGTGGTAGACAAGCAGATCGCAGTCGATCCGGGCGGCAAGCGCGATCAGCGGAGGCACCATCTCAACACCCGGGCGCACGGCGTATACCAGGTCCGCCCCCTCGTAAAGCCGGAAGTCTGGCTCGAATATGTCGTCGGTCACCACGGTGAGCCCTTCATGCCTGATCCCGGGCCTGATATCCGTACATAGGAGAAGAGCGCCGGCAGCCGCGGACAGGCGAGCGGCGCCGGGGTTATCGCCGACCCCCACCTCCACGGCGCGGCGGTAGCGGGCGGCGATATACTCCCCGATACTCCGTTCAATATGTTTATGGTGGCGCATTACCCAGAAGTTATGTAATGAGCATCAATATTCTTTTGGACCAGGAGAGACCGGAAGGTATCGAACTCCCGGTCGCCCGTATGATCGGGATGATACTCGGGAGGGATACCGGGCTTGTTGAATACCCGCTCCTCATCGACGGTTACGACAGGGATCGCAACCAGCACGATGCTCAAAAGATACTGAACCGCCTACAGGACACTTTCACCCGCAGGTACGAGATCCGCGGCCC
>JAAZIF010000228.1 GCA_012510335.1 Methanomicrobiales archaeon
ATAAATTCGGCATCGTCGAGATCAACTGCCTCATCGGTGAGCGGACGATAGAGGTCTGGTTTGCTCCCGGGAAGGGTGCGGTCGCAGCAGAGTACGTCGACGCCCTCCTGAGCACGCGGTTCCCCTGAGGCGGACATAAAGGAGGAGAGGGGCTCGCGGGAAGAACCGCTCAGTCCTTGCCGATAACGACCTCGGAGGCCTTTATAAGGGCATAGACCTCCGATCCCTCCCTCAGGTTCATCCTCTCCGTCGAGTAGGTCGTGATGACCGAGACGATCTCGATCCCCCCGGGGAGGACGACCGTCACCTCGCTGTTGATGGGGCCTTTCTTGATCAACTTGATGGTACCTTTCAGCTGGTTTCTCGAACTCACTTCCATACAATCACCGGCTTTAGCGGTCTCTATATGAACATAATAAACTTGTGGTGGCTCTGCCGGATTGCAAGGCCCCCCGGCGCACCCCCTTTCGATGATAGGCTGGTACCCGGGGCTCTCGAGACGCCCTGCCGGCACAGGCCGAAGGCTCCCCCCCCCATTCGGGTTTTGTGAGAGTGCGCCTAAAGCCCGCCCTGCCCAAGCACCGGAGATCCGGAGGTATCACCCGGCAGGCTCCTGTACGGTATGGTGCAGGCGATCAAGAGAAAGCAGGCCACAGCGCCAGCCGGAGCCGCTGGTTAGTGATGCCCACCAGCGGATCGTACGACTCGATCCCGATGGATGAGAACCACTTCCCACTAACCCGTGCCACAAAAATAAATCAAAGGGTGGTAGACACCGATACCACGCCGTAGGCTGCGGATGTACTCTCCTGCTTGAGAACCGTCCCATCTTGCTTGATTTTTACGATCATTGTCCCTGAAGAACTATCTTTCTTCTGGAAGACCGCAGATACGCTGAAGTCAGGGTCGCTGATTGTAAAAGTCTGATGACCAGAACCATCCACAGATCTTATGGAACCCAGATCTCCGTAACTCCCGGCCCAAGAGCCCGGGTAATCGACCTCGATAGTTACCGTTGACTTTGTTTTGGTTGTCGTGCAGCCGCAGGAAGAAACAACAAATAGGATTATCGCCAACACGGCAAAAAATTTGACCCGGAGTTTCATGGTTGTGGATGTGCCCAGGATATGTAAATAGATTGTGAATTTTAGACTCCATCGACATCGCATCCGATCACTATTATTCTGCTGTACCTAACCTCAGCCTCAGAAAAACCCTTCTCACTCGTGCCGTCCCGGGCTTGAGGGGAGCCGGGCCCTTCACCCTGAACCCCCCATTGGAGTCCATCCTCCGGATCCACTCGATCACAACCCCTGTCTGTAGCATCTCCGCCACCACCCGGGCACCAGCCGTGCTGAGGAAGACCCCGGCAGCAACCAGCGCAGGCGCCTCTTCCGGGGCAGCATGCGGGCTCAAACCCGCTCACTGCAGGGCCTCACAGATCCTTGGTGCAGAGAATCATGCACTGCTGCGGGTGTTGCTATACATGCACCGCATCCTTGCGTGCGGCCCTCCCCGGCCCGGCAATCCCGGAGGGTTCAGCCCCGGCGATCATTCATTATCCCATGACAGACATACCCTCGTAGATGACAAAAAAGATCTCACCTGGCACCTGCCTGCTCTGCAGGGCTCCCGTGACAGAACGGAAGGCCCTCAAGCACGGCATGGGCTGCCTTGAGAAGTCTGGCTGGCCTGCCGGAGAGAAGCCTTCGCTCCTCATCATGATAAGGGAGCGGCAGGATAAAGACTACTGGCTGGCGGTCCTCGCGCGGCACGACACCCGGCTCGGAGACCTCGACCGGCTGATCCGCGACGTATGGGTGGAGTGTTGCGACCACCTGAGCTCCTTTAAGATCGGGGGTGTCGACTACGAACCGGGCACTGACCCCTCCTCAGATCTCCCCCTCTATGACCTCATCGCCCCGGGCAGCACGTTCACGTATGTCTACGACTTCGGCTCACCGACATCGCTGAGCCTCAAGGTGATCGGGGAGACGCCGATCACCCCGCCGGACGGCCCGCTCTGCCTTATCGCGAGAAACGACCCCCCATCCATCCCCTGCATCCTCTGCGGCGCCGATGCCGACTTCATGCTCGATGATCGCACCGAGGACTTCTCGCGCTATTATTGCCACGAATGTCTCGTAATAATCGATTACGACCCCGAAGACCTGGAGATCATATCAAATTCCCCGCGAAACGGTGTCTGCGGCTACATCGATGACCATGAGGCCGCGATCCTCTGGTATCCCCCGGGGTGGACTGCGGATGAGCTTGCCCCTGAAAGCCCGGACGAGTTCCTGGACAACCTCCTCTTCGGTGACGATGCAGATCTGGACAACCTCCTCTTCGGTGACGATGAGGATGTGGACGCCGCGATGGCCGCAGCCGTCAGGGATATAGGGGCCGACATAGATGCGTTCGTCGAGGCGGAGAGGGAGGCATACGGAGAGGAGGGCGCCTGCATGGCCGGCGATACGGTCATGTCCTTCTGCACCTTTATGCACCTCCTCTACGGGGCGGACATCGATGAATGGGACGCCCCATCGGTGCAGGAATGCCTGGTCGACCACATATCGCAGAACCCTATCTACCTGGAAGACTGGCCGGAGAAGGCCGTCCCGATCCTATGCCGGTTCCTGGAGCGGATGGAGGCGGCCGGCCGCATCAAAAATGCCTCTACTCTCTGCGCCGCCCTCAAGGAAGGAGAGACCGCCTTCCAGATTGCGACCACGAGCCCCGAAAAGAACCAGGCCCTCTTCAAGCACCTCCTTATGGAGGCCGGGGAGTCAGGCATCGATATGAACGACATCGATGAGTTCCTCGACTTCGCGGTGAAGAGGCTAGTAGAGATAGCCGGGTTCGACCTCGATGACGAGGAGGTCCAGAAAGGGGTCACCGAACTCCTCGAGGGCGGGGCGCTGAAGGAGAACATCGACGGTCTTCGTGCCGCCATGATATTTGACAGGTGCGAAAACTTCTGCGACCGGTTCGAGGACGAGACCATACTCGAACACTGCAGGGAGATCATAATAGACCTCTCCGACCACCCGGCCGCACCCCTCTCGCGGGGAGACGGGGCGCTCTGGAGTGCGGCGATCGTCTACGCAGCCTGCCAGGACGAAAACCTGATCCGGGCGGGGAGGGGCAGCACCTCCCTCGGAGATGAGATCAGTTCCTTCTTCGGATTTGAGCGGGCATCAATCCGGAACAAGACGAGGGCGCTGAGGGGGTTCCTCTCCGACTGAAGGCCGGACCCCGGCGGCCGGCCTCATATAACCCCCATATCCGCAAGCCTCGCCGGCAGGTACTCCTCCGTCACGAAATCGAGCCCCCGGCTCGCGAAGGCCTGCTGCTCGGACTTGAGCTTCATATCGAGCTGCAGTTTGATCTGGGTGTGCCAGTACTCGGTTGCAAACCGGGGATCGGTCAGCTCCGCCTTCAGGGCGTTTATGTCCTGCTCGGTGAGTTTATCCGAGGGGAGATCGTAGTCCGATATATCGGAGGGCTGCACCCCGATGAACTGCGCCTGCGGCGTCGCCAGGAGTTCGGACATATGGGCGCTCTTGATCGAGCCGTAGGCAACGCTCGCGTATATCCTGTAGGACCAGGGGTCGCCGTCGGTGAATACCACAACAGGGAGATCGAGCGAGTCATTGAGCCTCCGGAGCACCCGGCGGGTTGACCGGGCCGGCTGCCCCTTGAGGTGGACCAGGATCGCCCCGTACTCCTCATCAAACCCGTTCTCCATCAGCCGGGCGTACATGCCGCCGGTCTCGATAGCGATAACGAACTTCGCGTCGTGGTCGATGAAGTCGAGAGTATCGACGTTGTTCGGTATGGGGTAGCCCGCCTCCCCGATATCCTCCTGGCAGTGCATCTCGCGCACCCCCCGCCGGGTGGTCTCGCGTATCCGGAGCGGCCCGAATATCGAGGCCCCGTCCTCCTCCGGCCGGAGATGAAACGCCTCCCGCTGGACGTCGGTTATGATCTCAAGATCCTCGATAAGGAGATTGCTCTCGTCCTGGGCCGAGAACTTCGCCCTCTTCCAGCCCTCGGATATGTAGTAGAGCTCCCTCAGGGTAGATGACCGGTTCTCCACAAGCTGCTGCTTCAAGAATCCTATGACATGGGCCATCTTCAGGAGGTGGACAGCGCTCTTCTCTGTCGCCGCCGACCGGGTGCTCTCCTTATCCCCGTACTTCCAGACCTCGGTCTCATCGTCGTACTCGATATTCTGTTTCGTCCGCGTCGGCAGCCTGACGTACGGCACGATGCCGTCACGCATCTGGCCGTACCACTCGCGGGCGATACCCACAAGCCGCTCCTTTGCGAGGGCATCCATCTCTTCCCTAGACATCGAGATCCACCACCACTCTCATGGCATCCTCCACACCGCGGAGATCGATCGTCCCGTCACCCGCTCCCGTGTAGACGACACGCCAGGCCTCCCCGGCGCCGAGCCTGCACCTCCAGACCTTATTATACTCCCCACCGATATCGTCCACGAAGTCCGGCCGAGGCTCCGCATCGCCGGCCTCATCGCCCGAGAGGCTGTAGAGGGTGAGCGCGACCTCTTTTGTGGTGTAGTTGTTCAGATCGATGGTGACCCTCCCGTCAACCGTCCGCTTCTTTAAAACGACCTTCTGCATGATCCTCCCCTCGATCGGGGATGTATCCACCAGCGGGAGTTCGACGATCTCGCTCACCTTTGCCGCGATCTCCGGGATGATCGAGCAGACCGCCCGGGCACGGTCATCCTGCTGCTTCTTCCTCTCCCGGCGGGAGAGGTAGGCCTTAAGCTCCCGGCCGAGCTCCTGGAGGACAAGCACGATCTCGCGCTCGATCTCAGGTATGGATGCGACCGCGTCCTTGCTCTCGCTCGTGAACGGGACGTTTGTGGACGCCACGTGGACCATGATGAGCGCCGGACCCCCGGGGAGCCCCTGCTGCGGGAGACCGTAGTTCTTCCAGTTCACCTGCATAACAGAATTCGTTATGGCGCAGGCGCCCTGCTGGTAGAGGAGCGGGACGCGGTTTGCAAACCGGAAGAGCCGGGCGCTCCCCTCCGCCGGGAGGTTCCCCCCGTAGCCTATAGCCGCCTCGATTATGAACGAGTGCCCGCCGTGGACGGCGCCCGGGCGGGTGCGGGCCCTGACGAAATCGAGCTGGATCTCCTTCTCAAGCCCCCGGCAGAGGAGATCCTCCCCGATCGGGGAGAGGCACTGCTGCGCCGGCGGTGCCGGAACCCTCACGCCCTGCATGGCCTCAAGGAGGATCTTGAGCTCATCGGCGCTGAGCCTCTTTGCCTTCCGGGAGGGTTTGAGCCCGGCAAGCCCCATGATCTCCTCAGCGGTCTTCTTCCCCACGCGTGAGAAGCTCCCTATGAGGAACTCCTCGACCGTCCCGCTGCTCGCATCAGAGAGCCTCTTCAGGGCCCCGAACTCTATCCCGTGGGGGTGGGGGAGTATGGATCTCGGGCACGGCGGAACCTCGTCGCTCGCCCGCTCAAACGCCGTCACATCACCATCGATGTCAGCCGTTATACGGGCATGCGGGTTTACGATCGCGGTGAGCCGGAGATAGTCGAGCAGCCGTTTCTTTGCGGCGAGTGTGCTCTTAAACTCGATCTCAAGCCGTGTTCCGTGCGTCCGGTCCCACTCGATCTCTGTGTGGCTGACTACCTCGGGCTCGTTTGTCTCGGTTCTTATCATCAGCTCGAACCGGTGAGCCTTCTCG
>JAAZIF010000229.1 GCA_012510335.1 Methanomicrobiales archaeon
GCCCCATCCCCGCATCCGGGTGGATCCTCTCCACGAGCGCGGAACCTACCGAACCGGCGCCCGCCCGCTCCACGGCGGCAGGAAGGATAAGGGCAACTCCCGGGGCATTCATCCAGGAGAGTCATTATATTTCCGACATATAAATAACCGCTCTTACTGATCGCAAATAATTTGCTGACCAAACCAGATACAAAGAACGCAAAGGCGCCTTATGGTTAGATATCGCGCTATGTGTACAGGGCTGCACCCCTTGCCATGTATGCCGGAGGGCCACCATAACATATATCAATTAATTTGTAACAACAGTTCATGCAGGATAAGCATATGTGTAGCACTGAGGGATCAGACAACATGCCGGCAGACAGGCCAGTCCGGTTCACCGAAGCGGTCAGGTTCCACGGCCACATCTGCCCCGGCCTTGCGCTCGGGTACCGGGCTGCTGAGGCCGCGCTTGAGCGACTCCACTCAGGCCGGGCCGAGGATGAAGAACTCGTCACAATCGCCGAGACCGACGCCTGCGGCGTCGACGCCATCCAGGTTCTGACCGGATGCACCGTCGGGAAAGGAAACCTCCTCTTCAGGGATCATGGCAAGCACGCCTTCACGTTCATCAACCGCCGGACAGGTGAGGCTATCCGGGTCGTCGGAAACCCATCGTTTGACACCGGTTCCCTCGACCCCGATCTCGCGCCGCTCCGGGCGCGGGTGATGCAGGGCCGGGCCTCCGAAGAAGAGCTGGCCGAGTACCGCAGGCGAACGGAACGGATAGTCGATGCGATCCTCGATCTCCCGGCCGGGATCCTCTTCTCCGTACAGGAACTCGACGCTGAGATCCCGGAGCGGGCCAGGATATTCCGGTCAGTGCCGTGCTCAAGGTGCGGCGAGCTGACCGCCGAGTCCCGGATCCGGGTCGAGGACGGGAATTTCGTCTGTTACGCCTGCTCAGGGGAATACTCCCGGCGCTGGTGAGGGGGTGCCCTCACCGCACAATCTTTGTTATCGGGATCTCAAGGATATCCTCAGCCCCAGCATCCTTCAGGTGCGGTATGAGGCCGTTGACGAGCCCTCTCTGCACCACCGTCTGGATGCTGAAGTAGTCGATGCCGTGCAGCCTGCTGATGGTGGGCTTCTTCATCGCTGGAAGAACCTCGATGACCCGATCGAGCGCCGGCGACGGCACGTTCATAGTCAGGAGCACCTGGCGGCGCGCCTCGATCACGCCGAGGAGGAGCGTTGTTATCTCATCGATATCTTTTCGCTTCTCCGGATCCTGGAGGGACTCGCGGTTGGCGAGGAGCGCGGTGTGCGACTCCATGATCTCACCTATGATCTTTAACCCGTTCTTCTTGAGCGTGCTCCCCGTCTCGGTGAGATCGACGACGACGTCCATCAGATCGGGAACCTTTGCCTCCGATGCGCCGTAGGAGGCAAAAAGCCTGACGGGAACCCCTATATCTTTAAAGAACCGCTCCGTGATCCGGGGATACTCGGTCGTCACCCGGCTGCCGGGCCGGATAGCGGTGACATTATCGATCGCCTCATCGCGGTGGACCGCAACCACGATCCTCACGTTCCCGTCACCCATCTTACTATAGGAGAGGCTCGCGATCTCAACGACATCGGCGCCGCTCTCCTGCACCCAGTCAAGCCCGGATATACCGATGTCAAAGTAGCCCATCTGGACGTAGAGAGGTATCTCCTGCGGGCGGAGGATCTTCACCTTCCCGATCCTGGAATCGTTGATGCGGGGATTGTAGTCGCGGTCGGTCCGCCTGACCTCGAGATCCGCCTCCTTGAAGAGCTGAAGCGTCTGCGCCTCAAGGCTCCCCTTGGGAAGAGCAATCGTGATCATGGAAGGTAGATCGGGCGGAAAAAGAGTTAAAGGTGGTGATATGGATCTCTTCAATCGATGGTGTGAACGACAAGTCCGGAGAGGAGCTTTGGCTCAAACCAGGTGGATTTCGGGGGCATGACTCCGTCGTTATCGGCGATCGTGAGCACCGTCTCGACCGCTACCGGCTGCATGGCCACCGCGAGGGCATACTCCCCTGAGTCCACGAGGCGTTCAAGTTCAGAGAGCGGTTTTGCCCCTCCCATGTAGTGGAGCCTCGCATCCTCCCTGGGGTCGGTGATGCCGAGCATTCCGCCAAGGATCTCCTTCTGGAGCACCGAGACGTCCAGTGACCCGACAAGGTCGGCCGGATCTGCAACCGCCCGGGAGACCTCGTACCAGGTTTCCTCCATATAGAAATGCATGATATGCATCGGCACATCGGTGATCGCGAGCGGCGGGATATGGTAGCCTGAGGTCTCAAGCTCACCGTAGGGCCGGACACTCCAGCCTGCTCTTAAGAGCGCACCGATGAGCCCCGGGAGGGTGTAACCGCCGAGATCCGCAACGAGCCGGCTGTAGCCGTGGATGCGGACGCGGTCGTGGGCGAATAGGACAGCCATGAACCTCCCGGCCTCCTCGGTGAGCCTTCCCTCGTTCTTCCGGCGTTCAGCCACGTTCACCGCCGACTTTGCCCGGTGGTGACCGTCTGCGATGTAGGTCGCCGGCACAGAGGAGAAGAGGTCTTCGAGGCGCGAGAGCACATCCTCGTCGGTGACCCGGTAGACCTGGTGGAGCACTCCCGAGTCATTCGTGGTGCTTCCATCAGGCGCTTTCCCATCGATGAGGGAGCGGATGATGGAGAAGATCCCGCCCGGGTCGCGATAGAGCAGGAAGACGAGGCCGGTGTTCGCGCTGACCGCATCGATGTGCCGGGTCCGGTCCTCCTCCTTATCGTACCTGGTGAGTTCGTGCCGCCGGATCCGGCGCTTCTCGTAGTCTTCCGTTGCCACAGAGCAGATCAACCCGATGAACTCTTCACCATTCTGGACGGCCCGGTAGACGTACATACCGGGCTCAGGATCACGCTGCATCCGGCCGTCTGCAAGCATGCCATCAAAGATCTCCTTCGCCCGCCGGTAGACCCGGTCATCGTCAGGAGCTAACTCGGGAAGTTCTGCGTCGGATCGGATGATCCGCAGGAAACTCAGGGGTTTCTTCTCGATACATTCCCGGACCTCCTCTGCCGTCACCACATCGTAGGGCACGGAAGGTATCTCTTCGGAGTACTGCTGCCCAGGGCGGACCGCAGCGAAACGATAGATCTGGACCATAAAAACCGCCACTCGTATGTGCTTATTATTTTGTCTCCTGACATTATATTAGGTAAAGCACCCAGATGAGAGAACCCGTAAACCATGATGCCGCTTCAACTCACCATCCGCAGGGCACAGCCTGCGGACATTCCACAGATAGTTGCCATTGAGAGGATAGCGTTCATCGACCCCTGGGATGAGAACACGCTCCGGGAATCGCTCGATTACTACCCCTATACGTTCTTTGTAGCCCGGTACAACGAAGACCTGGCCGGTTTTGTCGCCGCGGGTTTTGAGGATACCGGCGAAGAGCTTTACGGGCATATCATGAATCTCGCGGTCGCCCCCGAATACCAGCGCCGCGGGATCGGGAGGCACCTCATCCGCCGCCTGGAGCGGGAATTTCTGCTTGCAGGCGTAAGCGCCATCCAGCTCGAGGTCCGGGTCACCAACACCGGGGCACAGGAGTTCTACCGGCGCCTCGGCTACAGGGAGATCTTCCAGATCGCCTGCTACTACGCGAACGGGGAGGACGCCCTTATAATGATGAAGCGGTTCAGGTTTTAGCAGCTATCTCTCTACGATTATATCATAGACCGCGTGCCACTTCCCGGGCGAGTACGTCCTGACCATCCGCTCGGCAACCTCCCCGGATGTGACAGCCCGGATCAGGGGGAAGTACTCGCCCTCCCCCCCCTGGAGCGCGTAGAGGTGGATCATACCCCCCTCCCGGCAGAGTCCGGCCGCCGCCGCGAGGAACTGCGGCGCGGCCATGGGGAGGTTCATGATGACCCGGTCAAACGGTGCAAACCCGAGTCTGGCGAGGTGTGCGGCATCCGCGAGCATCGGGACGACGTTCTCTCTCCGGTTGAGGGTTATGTTGTGGATCAGGAGGTGGACCGCGGCGGGGTTGAGGTCCGCGGCAAAGACGATCCCTGCTCTCTCTGCGAGGGTGATCGCGAACGCGCCGACGCCGGTGAACATATCGAGCACCCGCTCCCCATCGCTCATTCCTTCGAGCACCCGCTGCCGCTCGGTCGCGAGACGGGCCGAGAAGTAGGCGTGCGCGAGGTCGACGTCGAAGCGGAGGCCGTACTCGATCACCCGGGTCCGGGTGGTTGGGGTTCCTGCGAGTACATCAAACCGGCGTGTGCGGTACTCTCCCTCAACGGGGCTCGCCGGGAGGAGCACCGTATGCAACGACGGCCGGGACGAGAGCAGCACCCGGGCAGCCTCTGGATCATCATCCTGCATGATGGCGATCCCGCCCACGAGCTCGTGGCGGGGGAGTTCGGCGCGCTCCGGCAGGGCCTCTAACCTGCATCGGACGGCGCCCGGGATCTCATCTGTCACCGGGAGGAGGATACTCTCCCCCTCGGGGCGTGGCCTGTGCCGCCGGTCGAGGATCCCCTCTTCAAGCAGACGGCGCCGCATCGCTTCAGCCTCCCGTTTCGGCACTCGAAGGCACCACTCTTCCCCATTCACCCCAGGATCACCAGCCTTTCTTTAGGTATGAATCCTCATACTATTCATGGATGAGTATATCGGGAGGCTCAAAGAGGGCTCCCTTAAACTCTATGCGCTTGAGCGGGAACTCCCGCCGGAGGAGGCTGTCCGGGTGCGGCGGGCGTTCATCGAGGGCGAGACCGGGACCGCCCTGCCGGCGGTGGGGTCGTTCTCTATCGGGATTGACCGGGTTGTGAAGCGGAATATCGAGAACATGATCGGCACGGTCCAGGTGCCTCTCGGTGTTGCGGGGCCTCTCCTGGTGAAGGGGGAGTATGCAGCCCGATCCTGCTACATCCCGCTCGCGACGACCGAAGGAGCGCTCGTAGCGTCAGTGAACCGCGGATGCTCCCTGATCACACGGGCGGGGGGTGCGGACGTGCGGATCTTGCGGGACGGTATGACCCGTGCGCCGGTCTTTGCCGCACGCGACGTCATCCACGCCCGTGAGGTCGCTGCCTGGGTCGAGGGGCACACCAGGGAGATCCAGGAGGCCGCGGAGAGCACCACGAGGCATGGGGAGTTCCTGGACGCCGTCACTTACGTGACCGGGACGAGCGTCTTCGTCCGCCTGGAGTTCGATACGAAGGACGCCATGGGGATGAACATGGTGACGATCGCAAGTCAGGAGGTCGGTGAGCTCATCGAGCGGGAGACCGGTGCGATCCTCGTCGCCCTCTCAGGCAACATGTGTACCGACAAGAAACCGGCAGCGATCAACCTGATCAGGGGCCGGGGGAAGACCGTGGTTGCAGGGGTGCGACTCACCGACGCTATGATCGCCGACCTCTTAAAGACCGATGCGGAGACCCTCACCGCGGTCAACTACCGGAAGAACCTGGTCGGTTCGGCACGGGCGGCATCGTTCGGGTTCAACGCCCACGCGGCGAACGTCGTCGCCGCGATCTTCATAGCCTGCGGGCAGGACGCCGCCCATGTCGTTGAGGGGAGCAGCGCGATCACCACCGTCGACCGGGTGGAAGGCGGGGTCTACGTCTCGGTCACCCTCCCCTCGCTCCCGGTGGGGACGGTCGGCGGCGGCACCGCGGTCGAGACCCAGCGTGAGTGCCTCGATATGCTCGGCGTCGCCGGGGGCGGTGACCCGCCGGGAACTCACTCAAAGGCGTTTGCCGAGATCGTCGCTGCTGGAGTGCTCGCCGGCGAACTCTCACTCCTCGGCGCCCTCGCGGCGCAGCACCTCGCGCGGGCACACCAGAACCACGGCCGGGGATAACCCCCGGATTTTTTTCGAAAAAAGGTCAGCGGTCCACCGGCACGAACTTCGTGCCGTAGTGGATGACGCCGCTCTCGCCGTCCGCCGCAATCCGGCGGAAGACGCTTCTCACCCGCATACCGATCTCTGCCTCTTCGGGCGCACAGGCGACCTGAGCGGTGAGCCTCGGCCCCTCATCGAGTTCGACGATCGCGAGGACGTAGGGGGTGGTGTTCTCGAACTGGTCGCTTGCCGACCGGATCACCGTGTAGGTGACGACCGTTCCTTCGCCGTTGAACCTGTGATCGACGATCCTGCCGCTCCGCCGGCAGTCGGGGCATAGCGACCGGGGAGGGAAGAAGTACTGTCCACAGGTCATGCATTGTGTCCCGATGAGGTTATACCGCTGCGGGATCTTTCTCCAGAACCGTGAGACCGACATTTCTACGCCCCCAGTATATGCACGACGACCGTCGCGCCGGTGCCGCCGACGTTGTGCGTCATACCGATCTCGGCGTCAACCTGCCTGCCGGCAGCCTCGCCGCGGATCTGGGTGACGACCTCGCAGATCTGCTTGACCCCTGTCGCGCCGACCGGGTGGCCGCAGGCTTTCAGGCCGCCGCTAGGGTTCACAGGGATATCGCCTCCGAGTGCCGTCACCCCCTCCGCGGTGAGCCTCCCCGCCTCGCCCTTTGCGCAGAACCCGAGATCCTCGATCGCGCATATCTCGGCGATCGTGAAGCAGTCGTGAACCTCGACCAGGTCGATATCCCTGTGGGTGAGGCGGGACCGCTCAAGCGCTCGCTTCCCTGCCGCGACGGTGGCATCCAGTGTGGATATGTCCCTTCGATCGTGGAGAGCGATTGTGTCGCTCGCCTGCGCGCTCGCAAGCACCCGCACGGGTGAGTCGGTGAACTCCCGGGCGCGCTCGAGCGGCACCACCACGACCGCCGCCGCGCCATCGGTGATCGGAGAACAGTCGAAGAGTCGCAGGGGATCGGCGACCAGTGATGAGGAGAGGACCGTATCAACCGTTATACGGTTCTGGAACTGCGCTATAGGGTTTTTTGAACCGTTCTCGTGGTTCTTCACCGCGACCTCCGCAAGCTGCTCCCGGGTGAGCGGGTAGCGATGCATATAGTCGGTTGCGATCATGGCGTAGAGTCCGGGAAAGGTCGCCCCGGCAAACCCCTCCCACTCGCGGTCCGCGGCGCCCGCGAGCGTATCCACGCTCACCCCGGTCCCGACATCGGTCATCTTCTCGACACCCGCAGCGACCACGACATCCTCCATGCCGCTTGCGACCGCGATCACCGCCTGCCTGAAGGCAAGTCCGCCGGAGGCGCATGCCGCCTCCACCCTGGTCGATGGGATGTGGTTCGTGGCGAGCCCTGCAAAGTCCGCGATAAGGGCCCCGATATGCTCCTGCTCAATGAACCTGCCAGCGCTCATGTTCCCAACATAGAGGGCGTCGATCCTCTCGCCTGAGATCCCGGCATCCTCAAGCGCCAGGGTTCCGGCTGTAACAAAGAGATCCCGGAACGATGCGCTCCAGCGCTCCCCGAACTCCGTGCATCCGACTCCGACCACTGCTACGTCTCTCATCTCTGCATCACGATCTTTCCTTTGTGTTTTGCATACAGTGCGTAATCGAGGTAGATCGGGTCTCTGAGGAGCTCCTCAACCGTCGGCGCCGCCGTCCGGTCGAATGCCCCGGAGGCGATCGCGTCGGTGACCGTTATATCGAAGGCATCGCTCCCGGCCCCCGACCCGAACGATGTGACGAAGATCCGATCGCCCGGTCTTGCGAGGTCGAGCGTCGCGGCAAGCCCGATCATCGATGACCCCGAGTATGTGTTTCCGAGCCTCGGCACGACGAGGCCGGGTTTGATCTGTTCTTCTGTGAACCCGAGCGCCTTTGCCACCCGCTGCGGGAATTTTGCGTTCGGCTGGTGGAATACCGCGTAGTCGTAATCCTCCGGGCTCGTGCCCATCTGATCAAACATCAGCCTGGCCGCACCCTGGACGTGCTTGAAGTAGCCCGGATCGCCGGTGAACCGGCCGCCGTGCCGGGGATAGCTCTGCCCCTCGCGCCGCCAGAAATCGGGTGTATCGGTTGTGTAGGAGCAGGTCTGGTTGATATCGGCTATGGTATCCCCCTCGCTGATGACAAACGCAGCCCCGCCGGCGGCCGCCGTGTACTCGAGCGCATCGCCAGGAGCGCCCTGCGCCACGTCCGCCCCGATCGCGATCCCGAGCGGGATCATACCGCTCCTTACAAGCCCCATACAGGTCTGGATGCCTGCAGTCCCCGCCTTGCACGCGAACTCGTAGTCGGCGGCGGTCATGTTGGGCGTCGCCCCGATCGCCTCACCGACGGTGCATGCGGTTGGTTTGACCGCGTAGGGATGCGACTCGCTTCCCACGTAGATGGCTCCGATTGCCTCCGGGTCGATCTCTCTTCGCCGGAGGGCGGCACGGGCCGCCTCGACGGCGATCGTTGCGGTGTCCTCATCCAGACAGGGGACGGATTTCTCAAAGACCCCGAGACCCCTGGTGATGTCGTCTGCATTGGCGCCCCATACCCGCGCGATCTCCGGGACTTTTATCCGGTATCGGGGGATGTAGGCGCCGTAAGAATAAATACCTACCATGATTCTCCTCTAAGAGAGGTGATTATCGTCTCGACACCCATCTGCGTGCAGAGCACCGTGATCCGGTCACGCTCTGCAAGCCCCGGGATCAGCGGGTGGACCTCAGCCGGGCCGATGCCCTGTAGCACAACGCAGCGGGGCTTGAAGGGGGTGACCCGGATCGCAACCATTGGCGACTTCCCGGTTGATATGTCGGTGAAGATGAGGGCACGCTCCGTGCTCCAGCCGTATATGCGGTTGAACTCGCTCGAGGAGAGCTGGAGGATCGCATTCAGGCTGTTGATCACCGTATACCCGTAGATGGTCTGGTCCATTGGACCGCAGAGTGATACAGCGCCGATGGCCTCTGCGAATTTTAAGAGGTCAACGGGGGATGCATACTCGTGGATGTCGTAGATGACGTCTTCGTCAAATTCACTATACAGGATCCTGGCAAACTTTTTGATGAACCGGCTGCCGCGATCCTCATCGATCGCAAGGATCGTATCGACGATCTTGCCAACGATGGCGGTTCCTGGACTCTTTCGCCGTCCGCTTTCGTAGTCGCTGATAACAGAGGGAGAGACCTCGAGACGCTCGGCGAGCAATCCCTGGGGGATATCGAAGCTCAGCCGCCACTTCTTCAGGGCCTGTCCCGGTGAGTCCGAAAGTGTGATCTCTCCTGCCATCTTCTCGGCAAGCTGATGCCGCACCCCGGATTTCATGCAGGAAATGTTAGCACCCGGACTTATAAAATTAGCGTATATTACTTCGACATTTCACGAAGATCCGCCGACCCGGGATCGTTACGCAACCCGTATATAGTATGCATCTCAATTATGATATGATGGTTGAAGCGGAAGATCTGCAGTCCCTGAAGATGATCGCCCTTCTCGGCGGGTGCAAAGGCCCGATATGGCTCTCATCACAGTCGCTTGGCAGCGAACTCGGGATCAGTCCCCAGACCGCATCAAGGCGCCTGATCGCGCTTGAGCGACAGCAGTTCATCGTCAGGTCGATGAAACCCGATGGGCAGTATGTCGCCGTCACCAGGGAGGGCGAAGGGCAGTTGAAGCAGGAGTACGCGGATTATATCAGGATATTCAACCCAAAGCGCAGGCAGTATTTCCTGGCCGGGGCCGTGATCAGCGGGCTCGGGGAGGGGCGCTACTACATGAGCATCCCCCACTACAAAGAGCAGTTCAGCAAGTATCTCGGTTTTGAACCTTTCCCCGGCACCCTGAACATCAGGCTCGATCCGGCGAGCATCCGGATCCGGCAGGATCTTGAGCACATCGGGTGGATCGAGATTTCCGGATTTACCGCCGATGAGCGGACGTTTGGCGGCGTAAAAACGCTCCCCTGCCGTGTCAGGGGTCATGATTGCGCGATCGTCGAACCTTCTCGCACCCATTACCCCGAGGACATAATCGAGGTCATCGCCGGGTGCGGACTACGCAAAGCACTGGACCTGAACGATAACGATATGATCGAGGTGGAGATTACATATGATTGATGCAGCCATAAAGGCCCTTGCAGGGGGGAAATTCATCCTGCTGTACGATTTCGACAACCGGGAACGCGAGACCGATTTTGCTATACGGTCGGACGCGGTCACGCCCGCCCACATAAGGCAGATGCGCAAAGATGGCGGCGGCCTCATATGCACCGCGGTGCATCCTGATGCCGCAGAGAGGCTCGGCCTCCCATTCGCGCACGATCTCCTGCGCGGTTGCGGTATTGTCGAAAGAGACGGCGAGATACCATATGACAAGAAGAACCATTCTTCATTCTCGCTCTGGGTGAATCACAGGGAGACCTACACCGGCATCACCGACCGCGACCGCGCCCTGACGGTCACCGCCGTCGCCGGGGAGGTGGAGCGGTCACTCAACGGTGGTGGGCATAACTTTGCGGCGCATTTCCGGTCGCCGGGCCACGTCGCGCTCCTGCGGGCGGCCGACCGCCTGCTCGACGAGCGGCGCGGGCAGACCGAGCTCTCGATCGCGCTTGCGGTCATGGCCGGCATAACCCCGGCGGTCACCATCTGCGAGATGCTGGACGACGAGACCGGGTTTGCCCTCTCCAAGGAAGATGCAGTAAGGTATGCAGAGGAGCACGGCCTCGTCTTTGTCGAGGGGCAGGACGTGCTGGATCGGTGGGAGTCCTGTAGACCTGGAGAATAATCTTTTTTCAAAAACCACCTCTGAGCCCATCAAACCAGGCGGGGCATGGTCTGATGGCGTTTTTTTTGCCCCTCCCCCGCGATCCCGTCCATGCAGAAGTATATGGTGATTTTGACGCGCCGGCGGAGTTCGAGCGCCGGATCCGCGAGGCTCCGCGATCTGATCCAGGGAATGTCATGACAGGAGAGAGTTACCGGCCGGCGGAAAGGAACGACAATCCCTTTACCCGGTTGCGCGCGCTGCCTCTCGATCTGACCTGTGTTGCCGGTCTGATCGCCGGCCGCAGAACGCCCGCGATCTCGCCGGTTGATCAATTCTACCCCTCTACTATCTCTCACCTGCATGCAGAAGTATATATGAGATGGCGCCCTCCCGTGCCCGGGTGTTCGGATGGCAGATGCAACCCAGCAGATTGTGAAAGGTACGGAATACAGCGCGGTCAACCTGA
>JAAZIF010000367.1 GCA_012510335.1 Methanomicrobiales archaeon
AGCCGATTCTAGCGGTTTTCACAGAATATTTTTCGAGAGCTCCCGCTATCTCTGACGAACCGTATCCTTGCCGGCTTCTCCTCTGGCGTTCAGTTCAACGCTTCAGGATGGTATCCCGGACTAACTTTCTCGGATAGGCCTGGGGACTCTGAGTGCTGAGTAGCCAAAACCAGTGGCCCCACCCCTTATCCTCTAAATCCTCTATTTTCAGCATTTTCCACTCATCAATCAGGTTCTGTAACAGCAACTCCATATGCTCAATGAACACCTTCCCATAGCGTTTCGGAGCGAGTCTATTGCGGGCATCCTCATCCAGGAGCGTTCTCAAAACCAGGTATACTCGTTTCAGAACAAACTGGCGGATCAGCGCAATATAGAGGAGGGTCATTGTAGCCTCCTCGCGAGTGACCGCAATATCACCAAGAGAGCATTCGTTCTTCGCTTCATCGAACAGAGACTCGATCTCCCACCGAAATCGATAGAGGTCAGCGATCTCGTTCACGTTGAACTCATCATGGTTGAGATTCGTCAGGTAACAGTGCCATTCCCCGGTCTCCGGGTGAATCCTACCAACGCACCGGAACCTATACCGTTCTGTCCGTTGCTTTCCTCGGTATTGTCGGCGTTTGAACTGGAACGAGACCGTTGCATCGAAAGACTGCATCTCCAGTCCGGCGATCACGGAGAGAAAATCCTGCCCGATGAGGGCTTTAGACAGGCTTTCTTTCATTGGCGAATGAACAGCTTCGATCCTCAGTTTACTTCCTTTCTTCACGCGCGAGACAAAGAACCCTCGATTCTCGTGAATTCTGACGAAGAGACGGTACGTGTAGAATCCGAGATCTATCAGGAGAAGAGAACCTTTGACCCACGGCCCAACCCGAAGGGTCTTGATCTCGGCTGTTCTCTCTGGCACGACAGAGACCGTACGGGGACTGTTTGCAAGAACATTGAACAGGTAGCCGATTTTGACACCTGCCGCGACTCTTGTTGTGCGGGTCGCCGGAAACCGGTCAGCAAGTTTCTTATTCAGTCGGATGATCGTCGAATCCTGGATGAATATCGTTATAAAACGAGCATATTTCTCCCGGAGTTCGAGGGCTAGACCACTTGCTGTAGATCGGATACATTCGTCAAGTATTGCCTCAAAGAAGCGAACGGATGACTTATTCAACCGTCCAACAAAACTTGAGTAGGTGACATCTGACTTGGTGTGAGCCTGATATACTCGATGAATCTCTGCTATCGTTGCATGGCGATGCACGCACGATGTGAAGAGAAACACCTGCAGGAAGATGACTGGGTGGATCTTTCTGAGGCGTTGGCAAAACCCGGTGATCAGGGCAAGTTCACATATACGATTGTAGGGGAGAAACCTCTCCAACTCAAATCGCAAGATTTGGCCTTCTTTGTCGAATTCAGACGACATATGACCATTTTCGGGAAAGTATATAAACCTACCGAAATTGCCGCGTGGCGGCGCGCGAAAAAATAACACTCGCTTTGATGAGAGTGTGAGGAATGGTTACTTGGCCTTAACCTGACGCGGGTG
>JAAZIF010000021.1 GCA_012510335.1 Methanomicrobiales archaeon
CTATCGATTCGGCGATATGGATGAGGTAGAGCCGGTCGTCGCTCACAGTGGCACGGCCTCCCGGCAGACGCGATCTCTGATATACCAGTGCAATCCTTTCTCGGTTACTACATCGACATCGCGGCCGAGCAGATCCTTTAAGTCCTGAGCAAGGGCGATGTGATCCAGAAGGCTCCTTCCCGGCTCGAATTCAACGAGGAGATCGAGGTCGCTTGCCGGTGTTTCCTCACCCCGGGCGACCGATCCGAAGATCCTGACCGTTCGGGCGCCGTGTCTTATTGCAATCTCGAGGATCTCATCCTTCCTTTCGAGCAGTTCCGAATGCAGACCCATTCTGACAACTTCCTATAGCGATCATTATAGGGCGGGAGATATAAGGGTTCGCCCGGGGCCATATTGCAGTCTCCCTTTCTTCTTATTTCTCCTATCAGCGTCGCAAACCCCAGTGGATCAGGCGGGGTGCGGTTTCCCTGCCTCACACCATCCACACCACAGAGGTGAATGGCTATGACCGCTATGAAAATCCTCTCCGGGGACCGATACGGTGCGTCCCGGGCGCCCACGAGGTGCAGATCATCGCCAGCACTGCCTGGCTCAGGATGAAGTCGATCAGGTAGTAACTCCCATGATGCTCCACGATCTTCCCCCGATAGTCCCTGGCGATACGCATCGCCTCATCGTCTGATAGCGGCACCTCAATGCTGCCATTCTGGAGAGTCTCGTTCACCGTGGGGAGGCCGGCAAGATCGGTATCGGTGAGCCGAACGATCTCGTAGCCGGCGCTTTTGAAGTCGGCTTCTGTCCAGTCTGCAGGGTATCCGGAATCTTCCAGATCCCCGTTGTTGATGTTGTACAGTGTGAGGAAACAGCCGCTCAACATCGCGGGCGGGCCTTCAGGGGTGACGTCGGCGGTATCTCGGACTGAATATTTACTCATGGGTTATATCCTCAGCCTTGCAGGCGTTGCCTGCGGCACGCATGGTTGAGAACTCGACATTCTCCGACATCTTTTTTCTGTCACAATCATCCACACATCAGGGTGTTTCGACCCTTTTACCCCCTGAAGCATGTCGCAATCGGCCAGGGTCTATGGGAGATGGTCGATGACTCCATATTGCATCCTTTGCCCCAAAGCAGTCTGGTCGTCAGGCATCAAGCGAAGACTCCGCATTTCGATAGTCAACCGTTTCAGCCTTACCAAGGTCGCGGAAGGTGAAGAGCGTGCAGCAGTGGGTATTTCCCCCGGGGGTAGATCCTTCGCTGGTGGAGCCGTCGCCAGTCCTGCAGAAGACAGCAGTATCATACCAGGGCTCGCCCGTAGAGAACACCACTCTCTCCAGGGGAGCGACTTCACCCCGATGCAGGGCAAAGAGGCTTCCATATCTCGCGTCGTATGCCAGATCTCCGTACTGTGCATCGACCTCGACGATCAGCCCCGTGTCTTGGGCGTTCAGTTCCCGGTAAGGGATCCGTTCAATCTCGGAGAGAAGGACGAGCGGGTGTTCCCCTGGTGGCACTGCATCAACTGCCAGGGAATCCCAGGTCACGACACTCGTAGGACTGACCGCAACCCGGTACCATTGGTGGAGACCTTCATCGTCTCCGTAGAAGTTCATATACAACGATTCGACCGACCCATCGTCTGCGGTTACGAGCCTGAGTTCTCCAAGGACAGTTGTCGCGTTCTCGACGCCGGTCTGATCTTCAATGATTGCCCATATCTTCGAGAGCGGGAGGCCATAGATGTTGTGCGGAAGGGAGACTTCGGGTGGTCCAGGCTCATCATGGACAGGGCGCCGGCAGCGAACGCGATGCCGATCGAAAGGGCGATGACCTTCTTCTCTGCTGATGCCATGATGAATGGTTGCGATCCGGGCTTCATGAGTTTTATGGAACGAATACCAATTCTATTCTCGTCTCTACCCTCACTTTTCGTCAACTACCACCTCCTCTCGTCGGGGGGGCTCCTCGGTCCACGATCCCGAAGGTCGACTGATGACCGAGGCCCCCCCTCCAGGCTGAACCGACGGTAGTGCGGGGCGCAAGTGATGGGGATGACCCCGGCCCGCCTCACCGGAACTCCTTGATCCGGGGTAATCCCTGATGACGGTATACGCAAGTCTTTGTCCAGGGCTAACGACGCACCCGAAAGTTTAATCAGATGCCGCACTACTATGTACTACAACCATCGCAGGGAAGGGATTACATGGAGTGTCCACCAGATAACCAGCCCTTGAAGGAGAAGTCCAGGCAATCCATCCGCACGGGACTGACCCCGCTTGAGAGGCGCGCACTTGAGGCCTCTATCAGGAAGAACTGGAGAGCGCTGGAACTCTTAAGCCAGCACTGAGAAGATATCTATCTTTTTTGTATTCGCACGAATCCAGTCTTCGACCTCGTCCAGGGCGTATCTGCTGTTACCGTCATCGTCGAGGTCGGCCAGAGTGACCATGAACCGATCCACCTCGTCTGCATCCGCATCGAAGATGTACCCGTTAGCGCGCAGTATGAGCACATCTGTGACCGTATAAGCGGTCCGCTTGTTCCCCTGCCAGAATCCATGCCCGTTTGTGACGATACTAAGGAACCAGGCAGCCTTCCTGTAGATGCTTTCACTGCATACCCAGTAGTTATTCCAGAGATAGACCCAGGTCTCGACACAACCAGGATCTTTCAACCCCTCCCATCCCCGGTCTTCTGGTCGATCATGTAGCGCAATAAGGGTATCGTGGATTACGATAATCTTCTCTTCGGTGATATCATTGATGAACCAGCCACACCGTGGGCACCACCACCCGATCGGGATCTCGCAGTTGTGACCGTCTCTACCTGTATCGCGGATGAAAGCCCGGATCATTGCGATGTCGTCGCAATAAGGACTTGGACAGTTTGGGGCGCGGCGTTGCATGCTCATCTGGTTCTGTTGAAAATAAGAGCGCCGGGATAGATGAATTTGATCCCGGCGAGTTCACCATGCAGGGGTATCAGCTCGCCCGGAGTACCCATCCGGATCTCCCGAAGAGAGGATCTCTATTCGGTGGAGGTGGTTTTGTGGATCGGCCCGGATCTGCCGGCATATCCCGCCCCGGGGCCATCTTAATAACCAGGCGATGCGCTCCCGCAGATGGAGCCCTTCGCCACACCCTTGAGAGATAGCCTCTTCACCGGAACTCCTCGATCCTCCACCCCAGATAATCCCTGATGACCGTATACGCAAGCTCCGGCGGGATCGCCCCCCGCTCTGTTATGATCAGGTCGATGTACTCGGCCGGCGTCACGTCGAAGGCGGGGTTTCTGACCCGAACAAACGGCAGCCGTTCTGCCTCCTCGCGAGACAGCACCTCGGCCGGATCCCGCTCCTCGATCTCGATCTTCTCACCGAGGATCGTCCGTGGTGCAAACTTATAGGTCTCTGCCGCGACGATGACGTTCGTCCGCGCCTCGTCGGCGGCGTGGGCGATCTGGGCGGTCCCTATCTTGTTCACAACCGCACCGTTCACAGCGATGGCGTCTGCACCGACGATGACGAGGTCGATCTCATTGATGAAGTAGCGGACCGCCGAGTCGACGATATAGTTTGTGCGGATCCCGGCATCGTTCAGGGCCCTGATCGTTATGAGCCCCTGGCCCCTCGGC
>JAAZIF010000230.1 GCA_012510335.1 Methanomicrobiales archaeon
AACGAACCGGCCCAGCTCGCCCTTATATCCGCGGGGGTCGCCGCGCTCATCATCGCCGAGGGGGCGCCGGTGGGGGAGCGGGTGATAGCCGCCGCCCGGACGAGGGGGGCCTCGGTGCTCGCGACGACTCTCGATGCGTTCAGCGTCGGCAAGATGATCAGCCTCTCGTTGCCGGCGAGGATGATCATGGAGACCGATGTCCCCACGGTTCGCCTCGAGGACTCGCTTGAGTATGCAAAGAGCATCGTCTCAAACTCCAAGTTCAGGACGGCCTGCGTCGTCGATGAGGAGGGGCGGCATACAGGGCTTGTATCGAGGACGACCCTGATGCAGGACGTCCAGAAATCGGTGATCCTGCTCGACCACAACGAGTACTCCCAGGCCGTGGATGGGATCGAGCAGGCCGATATACTCGAGATCATCGACCACCACCGCCTCGGTGCTATATCCACCTTAAAGCCGGTGAAGTTCCTCAACGATCCCGTAGGATCGACATCGACGATCGTCACGAACAAGTTCATCGAGGCGGGCATCGAGCCCACGCCCTCGACCGCCGGTCTCCTCCTCGCCGGGATCCTCTCCGACACGATGGTGATGAAGCTCTCGACGACAACGCCCGTGGATATCAGTGCGGCCGATTACCTCGCCGGGATCGCCGGGGTCGACCCGGCAGAGTTCGGGCCGGAGCTGATCCAGAAGGGCATGGATCTCGACGCGCTCCCAAAAGAGGAACTTCTCACCCGGGATATGAAGCGCTACAACCTCTTTGGGCGGAGCATCATGGTCTCACAGGTGATGGCGTCGTCGTTTGAGTTTGCAGAGACCCACGCCGATGCTATCCGTGCCGAACTCGAGCGCCTGCGGATGACGATGGGGGCAGACTGCTTCTTCGCCCTCTTCACAAACATATTTGGAAACGCAAGCGACCTCTTCGCCGCCGGGGACGAGGGCTGCATCACGAGGCTGAACCTGCGGGATCAGCCCGTCCGGCTCAAGGGGGTCATGTCCCGGAAAAAAGATTTTATACCGAAGTTCGGGCAGATGTTCCGGCAGATCTAGCCGGAACGCTTACTCCCTTTTATCCCTGAGCATGCCGGCAGCGTAGCGGGCGAGCCCGTAGACGCCGTCGGTCGAGGGGTGGACCTCGACGATATCGTCAAAGTCATCGACCGTGATGCCCCGCTTCATCAGGTGGCCGAGGTATGAGAGGAAGATCGATGCCCCGGGGACAGCGGCGGCAGCCCCGACGAGCCGGCCGGATCCGGGATTGACCCTGACCTGGGCGAGACCCGTCCAGCCTCCCGCGACGTCCCAGAATGAGCCAGGGCCTGCGGGGGCCGGGGCCGAGAGGATGGCACACCCATCGCCGTCCCCGGCAGCCGTGATGGCGTAGTCGTAACGGAGGGTCATCGCCTGGGGGATGCCCGTATAGTCTATAGCGGCGCTGCGGCCGATTATATTCTCGGCGGCGACCACGCCCTCCCGGCGGGCCGCGGGTGTGAGGTAAGGCGGGCCGATGACGTCGCCTGCGGCGTAGACACCCTCCACGCTCGTGCGCATATGTTTATCCACGGCGATTGCGCCGTCCGGACTCTTCTGGACTCCCTGCAGTGACTCTGACCGGGGAACGAGCCCGGTGGCGAGGAGAACAGCATCGGCCTCTATCTCCTCGCCACCGGCCAGCCGGACCGCGCGGACGCGGGCGCCGCCCTCGATACCAGTGACCGCGGTCTCCTCAAGGATGCCGATCCCGGAGAGGTCGCGCATCGCTGCGGAGCGCACCTTCTCATCGAGGCCGCGGAGCAGCCTGCTCCGCACGACGATCTTGACCTCTGACCCAAAAGCCCGGAATATATGGGCAAACTCCGCCGCCACCACCCCGCCACCGATTATGACCATGCGCCCCGGGAGGTCATCCATCGAGGGAAGCGTCTGGTAGGTGTAGACACCGTGGAGATCCACGCCGGGGATATCAGGGACGGCCGCCCGCGACCCGGTGGCGGCGAGGACCGCGTCAGCCCGTACCTCCTCGCCGTCTATATAGACCCGATCTCCCGAGAGCCTTCCTTCGGCGCCGTAGACGATATCGACCCCGGTCTTGCGGGTCTCGGCGTCGAGAGCCGTGGAGAGTTTCTCCTGGATCTCGCGCATCCTCCGCATGATCGCCGGGTAAGATATAGACGGGACCGAGTCAAGGATCCCGAGGTCTTTCTGGATCCGGGCGTATTCGAGGAGCCGGGCGACGTCGTTTAAGGCGCAGATCGCCATGCACCGGTTATGCAGGCACTGCCCGCCGATCTTCTGCTTCTCGATGAGCTGAACCTCCAGTCCAGCCTCTGCGAGGCGCATCGCACCGATCCTCCCCGCGGGGCCGCCGCCGATGACGATGATCATGGTCCCACTTACAGGAGTTCGACACCCTCGTCCATCGGCATCGAGAGGATCTCGCCGGTGAACCCGTTGACCTCGACGATCCTGCTCCCGCCGCGCACCTGCCAGACCGGCACGTAGATCACCTCGAGGTCGACCTGGATGTTGTTCCGGTCGGGTTTGAGGGTTTTTTCCTCGTAGAAGATGGCGTCGCCCTTCTCGTAGCGGAACCGCACACGCTGGGTGAGACGGTCGATGATCTCCCGCACGACCTGCTCCTCGACATCCTCCCGCACGAGCCGGATAGGCACGATCTCAGAGCCGAATGGGACCGCTCCCTGCTCGATGGTCTCCGGGTCAAGTTTCATCTTCAGCCCGTTGATGGCGTTTATGGCCCCAACCCCTTCGTCATCGAAGGAGACCACCCGGTCCTTAACCTCACGCTCCCCGGTGCTCGTGTAGCGGTAGCTCCAGTAGGGGATGAACCGGCACTTCGCGGATCCGTGCAGCCCGGCGATGCCATAAGCACGCTTCTCGCTTACCTGGAGGGGGAGGTGAGGGAGCTCCGGTCCCATCTCCTCTTCATAGTCCTCCGCGGTGACAGCCTCAATCGGTTCGTCCCGGAAGGGGCGCACCGGCTGCCGGCCCAGATCCAGAACCAGGGTCTGCCCGAGCACCTCCGCAAGCGCGGCCCTGCCTGCGTAGAGGGCGAACTCATCCGCGCCCCACTGGATACAGTCCTCTGTCTGCACCGCCGGATCGAGCGTGAAGAGCAGTTTCCTGCAGATCATCTCTTCGCCGCCGGTGTGCAGGCGGTAGTCCTGCGAATCAAACTCCGCGATAATCCCCGGATCATCGGAGCAGAGCACAAGCAGGGCGGTTTCATCTTTGATCGCTGAGAAAACCTGCGAATCGTCGATCGCACCCACGCTATAGGAAGCTGCTTCAAGTATCCGCTTCAGCGCGCTCCGGGCTTTTTCCCAAGTCCCACTCTCCATCCATCGTATATTATTACAGGGGAGTAGAACTATTTTTCCCTCCGGGGCCGGCGGTTGAGAACCTGCTTTCTCAGAGCATGGAGGGAGGGAGGATTTGCACGCCGGCGGGTTCTGCCACCGCTCCACGCGCAGCCTCAGCCAGGTCGACACAGTCCGGCTCCCGGGCAGGTCTGCGGGGAGGCAGTGCGATCTCGTAGAGCGCGACGAAGAGCCGTGACCCGGCAGGCGTCAGCGCGTAGTAGATCTTCCCGCGGTCACCGAGATCACCCGTCCGGATCTTCTGGGCGACGAGGCCCCCATCTACCAGGGCCTTCAGGGCGGTGGCCATGGTGTTTGGGTTTGCGCTGAACTCATCCTTCAGCTCGGTAAAATACTTCTCACCCTGCGTCGCCAGCGCAATGTACACTGCCCAGCGCAGATCGCCTCGCGGACCTCAAGGGGGACCATGCCGAGGTAGCGGTCGGTAGCAACCTGGTTGATTCCTCTCATCCTCACCCACCTCAGTTAGGTATCACTAACTTATATTGACATTACTGGGGATTTAGTTACAAAATATCTAACTATATATCCTCGTCGCCCTGTCTGTAAAACCTGAGGATATGCATCCTCCCCCGGCGCTATCCCCTCACGAGGTTGGGTATCGGCTCACCCGGATTCCATATATTTGTGATGCCGCGCAGGAAAAGCGGTGAGCCTGATACGCTACTCCAGTCAGTCTCGATGGAGCTGGAGCGTCTCAAGGTTGCAGTATTTTTCGAGAGGGGACTTATGGAGGCTGCCGGATGGGGTTTTGGAGCGGTATGCCGGGG
>JAAZIF010000231.1 GCA_012510335.1 Methanomicrobiales archaeon
CCTTCACCAGGACATCCTCGATGCCGGTCAGAATCTTAGCGGTCTGCCCGGCCTGGGTTCCGGATCCGACGTCGAGGTTGTACTTCGGCTCGGGCAGTTCGAGTTCCTCGAAGAACGCCCGGTCCATGTCATACGAATAGTGCTGCCCGGAGTGCAGGATGAAGTAGTCAAGGTGTTTCGCTTCGCATTCCCGGATGATCGGGGACATCTTGATGATCTCCGGCCGGGTTCCAAGCACAATTGCAATCATTCTTAGATCCTCTCCTGTCAATGGGAACTCCCCTGCTCAGCCTTCCCGGCCCCCTGTCCGACCGGGGACCCGGCCGCAGCGGTGGAATTTGTCTTTTCCCCACTCCTCTGTCCCTGCATAATCTGCACGAGCGAGTACAGAATGATCCCCACCGTCCCGAGCAGCAGCCCGAGGATCAACATCGAGAACCCGCCGGTGAAGACGATATAGTGGAACTGGCCGCTCCGATAGAACTCGGAGAAGGTGTAGATCTCCGCACCGAGCCCGGCAAGCGTAAAGACCGCCCCCGGGATCCCGAAGAAGACCAGCGGCCGGCGGAGACTGATCAGCCGCACAATGTTCATCAGCACCCCGACGCCGTGGGAGACCGGGTTCTCGCTCGAGGTCCCCGCGATGTCGTAGCGGACCTTGATCGGCACCTCAGCGACCTTCAGGCGGTGGTCGCTGATCTGGATCAGGATCTCGGAGCCCGCGCTCATCCCCTCCCCGCTGATCTGGATCGCCTCGATCGCCCTCCTCCCGTAGGCCCGAAAGCCGCTCTGGGAGTCGGTGATCGCGAGGTTGTTCCCGGCAAGCGTGGTCGCGGTGTCGAGGACCTTCATCCCTACTTTCCGGTAGGCGGGGATATCGCCGGCCGAGCCCTCGACGAACCGGGAGCCGATGACGACGTCGTTGCCCTTCCTGAGCTCGGTAAGCAGCCGGGAGATGTCCCCCGGGCTGTGCTGGCCGTCGGAGTCGATGATGACGAGCTCCTCCGCGCCGAGATCCCGTGCGGTCGAAAAGATCGTCCGGAGCGCCCCGCCGTAGCCCTTGTTGGTCTCATGACAAACAACGATCGCCCCGAGCGCCCCGGCGATCGCGACGGTCTCGTCCGTCGAGCCGTCGTCGACGACCAGGACTTTATCCGCGTGCCGGGCAGCGCCGAGGACCGTCTTTGCGATGTAGGCCTCCTCGTTGTAGGCCGGCATGGCAACAAGCGTCCGGACGGCCCGCTGCCCCTTCGGCCAGGTCGCCGGGTCGTCGACGAGGAGGACCGTCTCCTCATCGAGGTCCACCTCGGCCGTGCCGGTGTGGCTCGCGGGGGTGCGGGTGCGCGTGGTCATCGCGGCGCCTCCCGGGAGTGCGCCGGCTCGGCAGGAGTGCTCTCCGGGCGGGAGAGGTTCGGGTGATCGGTGGAAGAGAACATGGATATCGGAGACGCTGGTGACCGGAGAAGGCTCACTTGATAGGATAACTGCCACGGATGTGGTAAAAAACATGTCGATATCGTTCGCGAGCCCGGGATGACAATCATGCAAAACTGACCCGTTCCGAAGGCAAGAACGGCGGCGCCGGCCGGCGAGGATCGGCGGAATTCCCGGGCGCGGGGACGAGAATCGGTATTAAAGCGTTTCTGAAAATGATTGTTCCCGAAATGCCGTTTGATCAGATATAATCACGCGGAATCCCCCCTATCGGGAAAAATCATTCACGCGGCGCGCCGATGGGCAGGACGCCTGTTCTCCGGGGAGGGAAAAAGCCCGGGTCCTCCGTTGCGCGCAAAAAACGCAGCCATAACCAGGTGGTGCGAGCACCGGGCGGCTCCATGGAGGAGCTGCGTACCGGCCGGTCTTCGGGAACCGGGCCGCGATCACTCCCCGGGAGTGCGGCGGGCCGACCATAGAGTTCAGGATGCGGTGACGAGCCGGCCTCCTCCCGTGCCGCGAACCTACGGACCGCCGGCCGGGAGCATACAACGAAGCCGGCGATCGAACCCCGATCAGGGCGTGTGCCCATGAAGAGGAACCGGGCGCAACGATCGATGCCAAACCCCTGCCGGCCGCAACTCCCCGGGTGGATATGGCTGAGAGAGATCCGGCAGAGCGCCCGGGAGCCTCGACGAACTCCGCGCAGGGAGACGCGGCAACTCTCCGGGCGGCCGCTCGCCGGCTTCCTGAATGAGGAGCTCGACCCCTATACCGCGAGGGATGTCAGGGCTGTGTACCGGCGAACGGGATACTAAGGTATATCTACACAGATGGCGAAGTAACACCGTAACGTACCAAAGCCTGCGAGGAGAGTGATAATATGGCCCAGAAGATCGAGTTAGGCCTCTACCTGGAAGGCGACGACGCCCGCCGCTTCGAGGAATACATGGCGGATCCCGACCGGTACGACACCCCGGAAGGGCGGGAGATGACCACGGTCGGGTACGTGCTCACGGAGAGGAACTGGTAAAATCCATCCGCTGACGCCTCTCCGCTCCGACCTATTTTTATGCGATTGAGATGCCCTCCAGAAACC
>JAAZIF010000232.1 GCA_012510335.1 Methanomicrobiales archaeon
TTCTGGGACGGGAAGATGGCCCGCTACTCGGCGATGATCAACGGATGCACCCAGGCCGCTATAACCGGTATTGACCGGGTTGATCCGGCCTGCTTCGGCGTAAAGGACTACGACCGGCTGACCACAAAGGCGAAGGAGTTCGTTGCGAGAGCCGAGAAGGACATCGGAAAACCCGTCACCCTTATATCGACGGGCCCCGAGATGACACAGATCATCGACCTCCGGGGAGAGCTATGAGACGAAGCCTGATGAAGATCCTCTGCTGCCCGGTCTGTAAGGGCGATCTCCTGCTCACCGTGGCCGAAGAGAATGACGAGGAGGTGCTGGAGGGAACCCTCCGGTGCGAGGTATGCCGTGTCGACTACCCCATAAGTGAGGGTATCCCGAACCTCCTCCCGCAGACCTCCTCCGGGGATTGATCCTGCCGATGTCGGAGGTTCACCTCAACCGCCGGGGGATCAACTCCATCGAGGCCCCGAGGGAGGTAGAGGCGACGATAGGGGATGATCTCGCCCTCCATATCATCAACCACGGATCTCCGCTCCACATCACCCTCGCCTCGGCGAACTCCTCACCCTTCACCGACTTTTTCCACGAGAACCTCTACGTTGTCGGGGATGAGGAGTTCCATATACCCATACGGGAGGATGCCTACCCCGGGGTCTTCTCTGTTGAGGTCATATCGGGATACGGCGCCAGGAAGGTGGAGTTCCGGGTTGTCGTCCGGGAGCGGACGCCCCTGGAGCCCGAACCTGCTGTGGTCGCTCCTGCCGCGCCGGCCCGGGCGGTCTCGCCGGAGTGGCGGTCTGCCGGCCCGGTCATCCTCTCCTGCGCCATTGCCCTGGTGTTCTACGGGCTGTGGCTGGCATACCGGGATGATATCTTAAACGCCGCCGCGTTTGCGGCGCTCTTCATCGGGGTCATCCTCGCATGGTTGCGGCAGCGGTCGTAGTCGCCGCGTCGCTGCTTGTGGATCGGTTGATCGGGGATCCGCACTCCCGTTGCCACCCGGTGGCGCTCCTCGGCCGGTTCATAGGGTGGTGGGGAGTCCCGGGCCGCTACCCGGCGGGTCTCGAGCGCGCCTGCGGCGCTGCCGGGGCCGTCCTGACGATATCACTCTTTGCCGCCCCTTTTCTCGTCGTCCAGTTTGTCGCTCCCCGGTGCCTCTACCTCCTCCTTGCGCCCTTCCTCCTCAAGGCCTGTCTGGCCTGGCGGTCGCTTGAGGAGCATACCGCGGCGGTTGTGCAGGCGCCCGGCATCGATGCGGCCCGCGCGCAGGCAGGTATGCTGGTGAGCAGGGATACGGCGAGCCTTGAGCGCGAACACGTACTCTCGGCCGCATATGAATCGATGACAGAGAACCTGGTGGACAGCATCATATCCCCGCTCTTCTACTTCGGGCTCTTCGATCTCGCCGGGGCGGCGGTTTTCCGGGCGGTGAACACCATGGATGCGATGCTCGGCTACCGGGACGAGCGGCTCCGGATCGGGTGGTTTGCAGCACACGCAGACGATATCGCAAACTTCGTCCCCGCCCGGATCGCCGGCGCCATCCTGCTCGCCTACTTTGCGGCTAAGGGCCGGGCTCTCCCGGCCTGGAGAGCGCTCCGCCGCGACGCAAAAAAGCGCCCCGGGTTCAACGGCGGGATCCCTATGGCCATAATCGCCGGCGGCGTCGGGGTACGGTTTGAGAAACCGGGGGTCTATGCACTCGGCGACGATGAGCGGACGCTTGAGGAGGGAGGAGCCGGGATCGTACGCGCGGTCAGGGCGGCGGTGATCATCTTCGCCGCTATCGAGATCGCCGCACTATTTTTATTGGGATCCGGGAGCTATACATAGGTATAATGAAACTTGAGGAACTGAGATCTGGCACCGAGCTCATCGAGTGCGGCTTTGCGTCACTGCAGGATGGCGGCGTCATCATGGACGTCATCGATGCAGAGCAGGCAGCCCTCGCCGAGGATGCCGGTGCCATCGCCGTTATGGCGCTGGAGAGAGTCCCTGCCGATATCAGGGTTGCCGGGGGTGTGGCTCGCATGGCCGATCCCCAGAGGATCATCGAGATCATCGACGCTGTCTCCATCCCGGTGATGGGGAAGGTAAGGATCGGTCACTTCGTCGAGGCGCAGGTTCTGGAAGCGCTCGGTGTGGATATGGTGGATGAGAGCGAGGTGCTGACCCCGGCGGATGAGCAGTTCCATATCGATAAGACCCAATTCGATGTCCCGTTCGTCTGCGGCGCCCGGAATCTCGGGGAGGCGCTCCGCCGGATCGATGAGGGCGCGGCCATGATCAGGACGAAGGGCGAGGCCGGGACGGGGAACGTCGTGGAGGCTGTCCGCCACATGCGGGCGATCATGGGGGGTATCCGGGGGCTCGCGGGGCTCTCCACGCAGGAGCTCGTCGACCGGGCCCGCGAGATCGAGGCGCCGGCGGAGCTCGTCATCGAGTGTGCAGACCTCGGCCGCCTTCCGGTGGCGAACCTCTCGGCCGGCGGTATAGCGACGCCGGCCGACGCGGCGCTCATGATGCAGCTCGGGGCCGACGGTGTCTTCGTCGGGTCCGGTATATTCAAGTCGGCAAAACCCGAGGTGACCGCTTGTGCTATCGTCGAGGCGGTGAAGCACTACGATGACCCGAAGGTCATTGCTGAGGTGAGCAGGGGGCTTGGTGAGGCGATGAAGGGGCTTGATATCCACATGCTCCGGGAGGACGAGATCCTCCAGACCCGTGGAAGGCTCTGATTTTTGCGGATCTGACCCGGGATCGGTTCATGAAGAGAGAACTCATCGTCGAATGGAAGAATGGGGGAGAAGAGGCCGCCCCCGCTCTTTCGGCGATCCTCGCGGAGATCCGCATGCTCCTTGAGATGGAGGGGGTCAGCGTCCGGATAGTCGAGACCACCCTCCCGGGCGATGCGCCCGCCCTCCTATTCAACGGGGTTCCGATCGAGGATCTCCTCGATGGGGTCGAGGTGACCCCCATATCCTGTGCCTCCTGTGGATTGTGCGACGGAGAGACAGAGTGCCGGGCGATCCGTTATGGCGGCGAGGACTACGATATGATCCCGCCTGACCTGATCGGCCGGGCGGCCGTAAGAGCGCTTGAGATGGAGTGACGGGGGCGGTAGAGTCCGCCTCCGTCGGATAGAGCGCGGCACCCCTGCGGGTGTTCTTTGGAGGAGCCAGTGCGCGGCGCAGGTCGCGCCTTCCCTGGTGAGGATGCCCGGGTCATGGGGCGGTGCTTTAACATATATCAATTAATTTTTTTAAAAAGTTAAATAGGTATATTGAATAATGCTGCTCTCCAGGTATGGATCAGGGTCTCCCGGCGGTGTGCCGGAGAGAACCGATAGGATGTGGTAATTATTCGTAAGAATCGTCATCTTCTGCTGATCCTGCTCGGCGCATGTGTAGTCCTCCTCTGCGCATCCGCCGCCTGCACGGATACCCGGGAAATGCCATCTGCAGGTGAAACCCGCACCATAACCGATATGACAGGCCGGACCGTAGTCGTGCCGTCAGAGATTGGAAGTATCCTCTGCACGTCGCCTCCGACGACGAACCTCGTCTACATGGTCGCGCCCGACCGCCTCGCGGGCTGGAGCTTCCCGCCCGAGGAGGATTACACCCCCGCGAGATACGCGGCGCTCCCGGTCGTCGGGGGCTGGTTCGGGAAGGAGAGCGGCAACTACGAGAACTTCATATCGATGAAACCCGATATCGTCGTCGAGGGCTACACCACCGACGGCGGGGCGGCGGGCGCCACCGTCGCCGAGCGGCAGGAGAAGATGGGTTCGATCCCGGTCGTCGCCGTCGAGGATACCACCAACTCCACCGGCTACTCCGCGTCCATAAGGTTTGTTGGCGACCTCCTCGGTGAGGAGGAGCAGGCCGGGGCGATGATCGCCTTCTACGAGGGCGCGCTCGCCACGGTGACGGGGCGCGTGGCCTCGATCCCGGATGATGAACGGGTGGGCGTCTACTACGCCGAAGATCCAAAGGGACTCTCGACCGATCCCACGGGTTCGCAACACTCTGAGCTCATCGAACTCTGCGGCGGAAAGAACATAGCAGACTGCGCGCTCACGCCCGGTATGGGTATGACCGAGGTCTCGATGGAGCAGATCATCCGGTGGGATCCCGACGTCATCCTGGCCAGCGAGCCGGAGTTCTACGCCGCGGTCTGGACCGACCCGCTCTGGCAGGATATAACCGCCGTGAAGGATGGCCGGGTCTACCTCATACCGCGGACAGCGTTCTGCTGGTTTGACCGGCCGCCGGGCATCAACCGGATCATCGGCATCCCCTGGACAGCAAAAGTCCTCTATCCTGACCTCTTCAGTGATATGGATCTCGAAGATCTTATCCGGGAGTATCACGAGATCTTCATCCATGTATCGCTCACCGATGACCAGATCCGGGGTATCCTGAACCCGGAGGTTTAGATAATGAAGAAAGAGAGTGAGGGGGCGGGGCGCATGGACAGGATCGCAAAGACAGTCTTTGCCCCCATCTACCCGGTGATCGCGGAGCAGATCCTCGACCGGTGCGGGATCACCCGCGGCCGGTGCCTCGATATCGGCAGCGGCCCGGGGTCGCTCGGTATAGCGCTTGCGCGGTCAAGCGATCTCGTGGTCACGCTCCTCGACTCCTCACTTGAGGCGCTCAAGATCGCAGAAGGAAACGTCCGGGATGCTGGACTATCGGACCGTATATACCTCCTCCCGGGGGATGTCCACGATATCCCGCTCCCCGCAGGGTCAATTGACCTCATAGTCAGTCGTGGCTCGATCTTCTTCTGGGACGATCTCGCCCGGGCGTTTGCCGAGATCCACCGGGTGCTTGCGCCCGGCGGTAAGACCTATGTCGGGGGTGGGTTTGGGACCGCTGAACTCAGGGACTCGATAACGGAGGCGATGATAAAGAAGAACCCGGACTGGAAGAACTTCCGGGACAAAAATCTCGGGGCCGATAACCAGGCCCGGATAGCGGGCGTCGTCAGGGATCTCGGTATCCCGCACCGGATCATCAACGACGACTCAGGGTTCTGGGTCTTGATAGAGAAGGAGCAGTAGGCATGCACTGCTCCATATGCGAGAACCGCTGCGTTATCAGGCCCGGGGGGGTGGGGATCTGCCGGATGTACACAAACAACGGCGGGGGGATCGTCGAGCGGTTCCCCGACCACTACATCGCGGCGATGCCGATCGCTATCGAGACGATGCCGATGTGCCATTACCACCCCCGGGAGACGTTCCTCCAGGCGAGCGGTATCGGATGCACGTTCTCCTGCGGCGGATGCATATCCGAGACCATCGCCCACCACGCAGAGGCCGTCTCCGGGGCGCTCAGGCATATCCCGCCCGATGCCCTGGTCGGGCGCGCCAAGAAGGAGGGCTGCCGGGGGATAGCCTTCTGCCTCAACGACCCGACAGCCATGCACCAGACCTTCCTCCGGGTGGCCCGGGCGGCGCACGATGCCGGGCTCCTCATCGGGTGCGCGACTAACGGTTACTACACGGAGGAGTCTCTCCAGGAGATCGCATCCGCGATCGACTTTGCCAATGTAGGGCTTAAAGGGGCATCCGATGCGTGCTACCGCACATGCGGTGCGAGATCTGCTGAACCGACCTACCGGACGGTGCGGACACTCTTTGAGGCAGGCGTCCACGTCGAGGTCTCCTGCATGTATGCGGGGGACTCCCGCGACGAGCTGTTTGCCGCCGCCGCAA
>JAAZIF010000233.1 GCA_012510335.1 Methanomicrobiales archaeon
CAGGTCAAGCATGAGAGGGATCATTCGTTCTATAGTGTGGTTAACTGACTACATTAAACTGTTGAAAAGCCCGTTTCCCGCTGGAAGAGCGGGGATATCCCGGTGAGCCGGATCACGTTATCCAGATTATTGGAAGGAGGGTTTAAAGGCGAGCAGATCTATCTCTTCACGACGAATATGGCTGAAGATATGTATGCATTCAGCAGGCTCGATGATGCGTTCAACCGCACGAAAAACCTGCTCTGGCCGTTTAAGTGGGGTGTATGGCTCCGCCTGGCTGTGATCGCACTCTTTGTGGGAGGTGGCATCAGTATGCCGAATCTCTTCCAGTATCAGTTTGACGGAAGTGACTTTGCGGCCGGCACTATCGGATCCTCCGCCGCCAGCGTGGCGACGATCATACTGGTTATACTTGCCGTTGCGATCGTGGTCGGCCTTATCTGGGCATTTATAGGCGCTGCGATGCAGTTTGTCTTCGTCGATATGCTCTCGACCGGGGATATCCATATCAGGCGCTTCTTCAGGGGGAGGCTCGGCAAAGGGGTGAGACTCCTGCTCTTTGAGATCTTCCTTGCCGCGATCATGATCCTCGCAGTCGCAGCGCTCGCCTTCGTGCTCTTCGGGTTCTGGAGGACAGACGCTGTCGCGCCGCTCCTGCTTATCGCGCTCATACCGCTCATTCTGGTTGCTGCCATCCTGCTCGGGCTCGTTCTCCTCCTGACCACCGACTTCGTCGTCCCGATCATGGTGAGCGAGGACTGCGGCATCATAGCGGGCTGGCGGCGGCTCACCGGGGTGATCTCCTCGCAGTTCTGGCAGACGATCGTATACATCATCACAAGGTTTGTGCTCGGGCTCGTTGCCGCGATCGCGCAGGCGATCCTGGTCATAATCGCACTGCTGGTCATCGCTATACCGTTTGCGCTCATCGGGATCGTGTTCCTTGGCGTGCTCCAGGAGAAGATCGTGCTGCTCCTCGCTCTCGGAGTCCCCTACCTCATAATCGCCATACCGGTCGTGCTCCTGATCGCGGTGCCTTTCGTCACGTTCTTCCGGTACTACGCCCTGCTGGTGCTGGAGGGGCTCAGGCCTGAGTACCGGCTCCTCCCGGAATGACCTTTCGTATGAAAACGCCCTTCTCCTTTTTCATCCGGTATGCCTGTGGCCCCACGGGCACCATGTAGTTTTTTTGATCCGGGAGAGAGAGGCTATTTCATAATTGACAGCATGACCCTGGCCTGACAATGGTTGATGTCGAGCCGCTGGTGATCCTTGCCCTGGCGCTTGGGCCGGGGGTCTTCTGGACGTGGTACTTATATCGCCGGGACAGACTCGAGCCCGAGCCGGCGGCTCTCGTCATAAAGATATTCCTCCTCGGCGCCCTCGTTACGTTTCCTGTGGCCCTCGTCGAGGGGCTCCTCGGCCTCATCATAGCGTCCCCGCTCGTCATGGGGGTCATCATAGCGCCCATCGTCGAGGAGTACGGGAAGTTCCGGGTTGTGCGCCGGTTCGCCTATCGGAATGTCGAGTTCGATGAGCCTATGGATGGCATCGTATACGCCGCCTCCGCAGCCCTCGGGCTTGCATCCCTTGAGAATGTCATCTACGTCTTTCTGGCATACGCTATGTCACCATCGCTTGCCATCGGCACGATCGCCGTCCGGGCAATCTTCTCGGTCCCGGGGCACGCGCTCTTTTCGAGCGTCTGGGGCTACGCACTTGGCCGGGCTAAATTCACGGCTGCTGAGCGGCGCGAGGGAACCATCCTCAGAGGCCTGGCCCTCGGGATGATGCTACACGGCATCTTCAACCTCCTGCTCTTCTCGGCCGACGTGACCACTTGCGCCATGGTCATATTCGTCCTGGTTCTGATACCGGGGTTGTGGTTACTTGCGGATAGAAACATAAGGAGAGCGCTTCGCTGGCATCGGTAAGTGCCGGGGCACCTGCGCAGGGATGCGGCGGGCACCCCGGGATAGCACCACCCAGATCGTGGCACGATTCGATATGCTTAATATCCGGGAGATCCCAGCTTGTAAGGCACACAGTGCAGAGCACGGGTGTGCGCCGATAGTGTAGTGGTTATCACTAGGCGTTGCCAACGCCTAAACCCGGGTTCGAGTCCCGGTCGGCGCATTATCACTTAATGTTTGAATCTACCCTAAAATCACTCTTCTAGAACAACGCCTCAGGATACCCTTGCAGAATTATTAGAACATCCCGTCTCAATCGAGAGGGGGGCGCACTCATCGGCGGTTTCTATAGCCTGAGTGCAGTACAGATATCAACGTAATTCTTTACAGAGATTCGCAAGAGCGTTTTGCTACAGCAGGGGGCA
>JAAZIF010000234.1 GCA_012510335.1 Methanomicrobiales archaeon
ATGCAGAGGCGGTCCTTATGGGTGAACTTCATCCCGTCGCCTATGATTGCGCCGTTGTTTAAGATGTTATGATGGGTCAGGACGACTCCCTTAGGAAACCCGGTGGTTCCGCTCGTGTACTGTATGTTGACCGCATCATCAAAGTCAAGTGACTCCTCCCGTTCCCGGAGCTCATCGGGGCTTATGAGCGCGGCCTTCTCGATGAGATCATCCCAGGTGTACATGCCGTTGTAGGGGATGTCACCGAGGAATACGACGTTCTTCAGGAACGGGAATTTATCGCAGTTGACCCTGCCGGGCTTTGCCTCAAACGCCTCGGGGCAGGACTCGTAGAACATACCGACGTAATCCGATGTCTTGAACCGTCCCTGGAGGATTAGCGTCTGGACCTCGGACTGCTTGATGGCATACTCAAACTCGTACGTCCTGTAGGCCGGGTTTATGTTCACCATGATGGCACCTATCTTTGCGGTGGCAAACTGGATCTGCACCCACTCCGCGTAATTCAGCGCCCATATTGCGACCCGGTCCCCGCGCTCCACGTCGATCGCCATGAGTGCGCGCGCCAGGGTGTTGACCTCGCGAAGAAACTCTGCATACGTCCACCTGATGCCCTGGTGGACCGATATGACTGCATCGCTATCAGGATGCGCCGCTGCTATTCGATTCAGCATCTCGCCGATGGTGATGCCGAGCAGGGGTTTTTGTGAGCTCCCGCACGCGTAACTGCCCTCTACCATTCTATATAAATGGGATGGATCACCGATATATGATTACTGGTTTCTTCCAGCACAATACTTATGTTGCATGGCGTCAACCATATGAAGAGCGGGGTCGTGGCCAAGCCCGGAATGGCGACGGGCTCCAGCGGTCTTTGCACGTGATGAACAATGGGTCTCCTGATCGTTAGATGATGACCCGTTGGAGCACTGATGCATGTCGGAGAGACCCGTCGATCGTGAGTTCAAATCTCACCGACCCCACGTTTTCTTCTATCTGTCACTCCGCACCTTCTCAGACCCCCCGGATCGCCCGGCAGGGGGGTGTTGCTGCTACGTGAAACCCGGGGAGGCCGGCCATGAACACGCCCCGGGAAGTGGGCGTGCAGTCCTGTATCCCGCATGACAACCGGGAGGAAGTAGATCACGAGCACCCGGCATCCGGGTGCGGGGGGCGCCTGCAGAGAGCACCGGGTCGCTCTCCTCAAAAAAATCTGCTGCAGGCACCATTGTGGGCCGATCCGGGAGGTCTTTTAATAGATAACGCACCTATATTTCTGCAGTATCTGAGGGCATCTGTATGTATCTCATCGGTGAAGCATTGGTTGGAGACGGTGCAGAACTCGCGCACATAGATCTGATAATGGGGAATAAAGAGGGTGCGGTGGGGCAGGCGTTTGCAAACTCGCTCTCGCAGCTCTCAAAGGGGCACACGCCGCTCCTTGCGGTCATCAGGCCGAACCTGCCGACGAAGCCCTCGACGCTCGTCATACCAAAGGTCACACTGGGGAAGGAGTACCAGGTGAACCAGATGTTCGGGCCGGTCCAGGCGGCGGTGGCCAAAGCCGTCGCCGACTCGCTTGAGGAAGGCGTCTTTGAGGGGATCGATATCGAGGATACGGTGATCATGGCAAGCGTCTTCCTCCATCCAACCGCGGAGGATTACAATAAGATATACCGGTTCAACTACGGGGCGATGAAACTTGCCCTCCGGCGGGCTCTCGACCGATTCCCGGACGCCGATACGCTCATACACGAGAAAGACCGGACCGCCCATGCGGTCATGGGGTTCAAGGTGCAGAGGCTCTGGGATCCGCCGTACCTGCAGGTCGCCATAGATCTCGTCGAGAAAAACCGCATGCGAAGAGTCCTTGAAGACCTGCCACAGAATGACCACCTGATCATCGAGGCCGGGACGCCCCTGATCAAGAAGTTCGGACTCTCTATCATATCAGAGATCCGTGAGATCCGCCCGGACGCCTTCATAGTCGCCGACTTAAAGACGCTTGACACCGGGAACCTTGAAGCCAGGATGACCGCCGATGCCGGCGCCGATGCCGTGGTGATCTCCGGTCTTGCACCCATCTCCACCATCGAGAAGGCCATCATCGACACCCGGAAGACCGGCATCTACACGGTGGTGGATATGCTAAACGTCAGTGATCCGGTGGCGGTCGTCGAGCACCTTGCGGTGAAACCTGATGTTGTGGAGCTCCATAGAGGGATCGATGTGGAGGATGCCGATCATGCCTGGGGGGATATACCGGCGATCAAGAAGGCGGGCGGCGAGCGGATGCTGGTTGCGACGGCAGGAGGCATCAGGCAGCACGTCGTGAAGGATGCGCTCCACGCCGGCGCCGATATACTCGTCGTCGGCCGTGCCATCACCGCAAGCAAGAACATAAAGAACGCGGCAGAAGAGTTCCTCCAGAAGATGAATACCGAAGAGATCGACCAGTTCAGGATCATGACCGACTTTTAGGCGGTCATTATCACCCTTTTTTCTTCCCCCGGTATATCCCCCTGGAGTCTCTCCTGCACCGCCTCGCCCGATGAACCGCCCATGCGGCCTCCCGGCGCAGGCAGGGTTGCAGCCCCTGCTCACCCTGTCCGGTGAGAGACCTGCGGGGAACCATAACGCCCCGCAACCGAACCTCTCGCCCTCCTGCACCGTGATACGAGGATCAGGCCCCGGGCCTCAGGAATGAAAAAAAGAGTCTTTAAATGTATTAGACAAAACTTAGTCTTCTTCCTCGTAGCGCTCGAAGAACGTGACCTCATCGAGAACCTTCTTCTTTGCGATATCGATCTCCTCGGGGTATCCCGCCGGCACGAGCGAGACGAGCGTGTACTCCTCCGGGACGTCGAGGAGCTTCCTGACATCCTCGGCGTAGCCCTTCCTCTCCCCTGCAACCCAGCAGGATCCGACCCCCCACGCCTGGAGGGCGAGGATGATCTGGGTCGTCGCGGCGCAGCAGTCCTCGAGATAGTACTCCGCATCCTTCTTCCCGAAGACGGCAAAGCAGATGGGCGCATCGGCGATGAATCTCGCGTTCGCTGCAAGGCCTGCGATCGCCTGTAGCGTCTCACGGTTCTGGATTGTCCCGAAGAGCCAGGGCTGCTCGTTCCTGGCGGTCGGGGCGAGCCGCGCGCAGTCGAGGGCATCCTTGATGGTCTTCTCCTCGATGGGGCTGTCCTTGTACTTCCGCACGCTATGCCTGCTCCTGATCACGGTGACACCGAGATTAACCGTTCCACCAATCGGACTCATGCAACGATGGTGGGCACTCCAGGCCTAAATAACTTGGGGATAGGCCTCAGAAGAGACCCTGCAGCGTCTGCAGCATGTTCGCAAAGCCGTCGCCGACGACCACGGTAGGGTCGATCCCGAGGACCGGGAAGATGAATATGAAGTAGGCGAAGGTTCCGATGGTGCTCCCGACGTTTGCAAGGGCCGCGACAAGCACCACCCGGAAGAGCGGGATCCGCCGCATCTCAGAGAATGTCCCGGCATCGAGGATCTGCCGGAGCTCTCCTGTGGTGGGTTTTCGGATCTTCGCCTCGACTATGGCAGCAAACCATCCCGCCGCAAGCGCCGGGTTGAGCGATGTCAGCCAGGAGACACCAAACGCCGTGACGGCCGATAGGAGGTGCCCGCCGGCGAGCAGCGTGAACCCGGCGCTCAGGACACCGTTGATCAGGATCCAGTATACGAGGGCCGCGAGCAGGACATCAAACCCCACCCCCGAGAAGGCTATGGCGGCGATCAGGAGGATGAAGAGGAGGGTGACGCCTGCCCCTATGATCTTCGCCCACGGCAGCCTCTTCACATCAGCTGTCAGGGATGGGAGCGGCGGCAGCGTCTCCGGCGCATCGAGATAGCGCTGCACACCCTGGATATGCCCGGCGCCGACGACCGCAAGCACACGCTCGTAGCGGGCATTGAGCATCAGGATCTGGTGGGCGAGGTAGGCATCCCGTTCATCGATCAGGGCCTGAGCACCTCGAGGGGAGAACCTCCGGAACTCCTCCATCGCCGCGCTCACCACATCCTGGTTCGTGAGCTCGTCCACATCGAACTCCTGCCCCTCGATGCCCACGAACGAGTAGAGGAGGGCACCGATTAGTTTGATCTTCTCCCAGATCCGCATCTTACCCCAGAACCGCGAGAGAGTTATCGCTATATCCCGGTCGATGAGGGCTATGGGTTTCTGGTGAGCCTCAGCCTCCTCGATTGCGGCCAGCATCTCTGCACCGGGTTTCACGCCGGTCTCAGCGCCGATCCGCTGCTGGATGAAGGCAAGCACCCACTGGACGAGGAGCTGGCCGAAGTTCCCGCCTTTCAGGATCTCGGTGATCGGGGGATCGGGGGTCTCCTCTGTAAGCGATATAAGCCGGCCCCGGTCGAGTTCGATACCGATTATATCGGGCTGGAACTCCTCGATGGCGGACCGGACATCCTCAACACTCTTCTGCGAGACGTGAGCCGTCCCGACGAGACGGATCTCAGCCATCAAGCACCTTCATACCCTCGCTATCGATCACGACGCGCCCCCCCGGCGGGATCCACGCCCTCCGGCAGGCTGCCCGGACGCCGGCCTCCTCGGCCTCCTCGGCAGCCTGTCTCCTGCAGAGTCCTGTCGCGATGCCGTTCGCGGCATCCGTGGAGATGGGGCTCCCGAGCCCCGGGCATTCTGAGACCAGCAGATCATCGTCCAGGAGCATAAATGGGTATGTCCGGCAGATCCAGGGGCGATGGGCGTATATGGAGCACCTCCCGTCCGAGAGAAAGATGCAGGCATCAGCGGTGCGTCTGATGCACCAGGCGAGGGTGTATTCCCCGCCGCCTTCCGCATCGATGAAATCAGGGTAGGGCCCGGCGATCTCGTCCCAGGTCATTCCTGTCGCAGCCATTATCGCCCGCACCTCGGCCGGGCTCACTATAACGAGGTTCGAGTCTTTCGCCACACACCGGCAGCAGTCGCCGCACCCCCGGCACCTGAATCCGATGGACGTGATCCTATCCGCAATCTCATCTATTCCGGGCATACTCGGTCAGAACCCTCAAGTGAACCACCCCGCCATCGGCGGGGCGGGTCGGAAGTGTATAGTTCGCTATAATG
>JAAZIF010000235.1 GCA_012510335.1 Methanomicrobiales archaeon
CTCGATGTAACGCCGGTTGGTCCCGTAGGATGTGATCTTCCCGTTCTCCACGACGCTCCAGTCATGGAGGCTGAACGGGTCGGGCTGCTCCCACCGCCCCGGGTTACTCGTCGTATACCGGTTGTGCGCAAGCCAGATGTAGCCCTCGTAATCCTCGATCCTGTAGAAGTCCGCCACATCCTCCGGCCAGCCGCCTGCCTTGAAGACGCCGGCATTCTTCCCTGACGAGATAACATGGGCTCCGCCTGCACCCGCGTTGATCTGCATCACGAGACTCGTTATGACATCCTTCTCCGGCGATGCGCTCCCGGGCGCGAGGGAGGGGTCGGGCACAAAGAAGTAGCGCCAGGGAGTGATACAGGTCGCCCGGAGGTTCGGTTGGTCGTAGGTGGGGATCGCCTCATCGTGCTCAACCCTCCCCCACTCTTCCAGCGTTGCATCGACAACCGCTTTGCCATCACACGCGTTGTCGAAGAAGACGTGGAGCGCGTAGCAGTCCCGGTAATCAGGGTATATACCGTATGCCGCGTAACCCGACCCCTCGCCGCTGCCGCGCTCGTTCATCACGGAGAGGGCCTGCCGGATGCCGGAACCATCCATCATCTGGCGCTTCTTATCCATTACACCAAATATGCCGCACATTGTAACCTCGGAAATTAATATTCTGTTGCCGTTTCCTATAATCTCTGCTCGATTATATTTGTTTCAATAGATATTTATCTCTGCGGGATGGCCCTTGCGCAATCCGTGGGAGTGGTGGCAGCGACCCTTCTCCAGGAGTCAGGACGCTCGAAGAGTAAGCCCTGCGCCCGGGTTTTCTGGTAGCAGGATCATCCCCCCAGGGGGTGATCGTCGATCCTGTGCGGGGGGGTTTGGGCCCCGGGAAGATGCGCGGCTTTGTGCAGGGCGAGGCGGCGATCGCATGACTGGTGGATGTCGCAGGCGCGCCGTAGAAAATCCCTCAACAGTGCAAAAATAGGTTGCAGATATCTTAGCCAGCGTCCGGGCTAGCAACACTGTTGCCTGCCGCCCGCCTCTTCCCCTTCTATGAGGAGCCTGCCGAAGAGCATTCGTTCGAGCACGGAGGCAACGTACTTCATCTGCTGGGCCGCCTCCATGTTCTCGTAGCGGTGGATGTCGGCGTAGACCTGCAGGCGGACAAGGCCGAACCGCAGGCGATCGATGCCGTCGTCGTCAAGTTCCGATGCCTCCCTGTAGATGGATTCCAGCAGGAAAGGAAACTCCTCGAAATCCTCGAGCGCCTGCACGATCCCTGCATACGCCGGGAGGAGATCCCCCCGTCCGGCAAGAATCTCCGCGTAATCCATATTACCCCTCGATCTCTCTCACGAGCGCCTGCATGATGGCGTCGATGCTCTTCCAGGTCGGGTCATCCCCTCCGGCGCGGCGGATGATGATAGGTCTCCCCTCATCCGATGCTTTCCGCATCTCGGGGTCGAGCGGGATGGCGCCGAGGAAGGGCACGCCGAGCTCTTTTGCCTCCCTCTCCCCGCCGCCCTTGCCGAATATGTCGATCTCCTTCTTGCAGTGGGGGCAGACGAACCCGCTCATGTTCTCCACAATCCCGAGCACCCGTATATCGAGTTTCTTCACGAACTCGACCGCCTTGCTCGAGTCGAGTATGGCCACTTCCTGCGGGGTGGTGACGATGACAGCCCCTGCGATGTTCGGGGCGAGCTGGGCGATTGTAAGCGCCTCATCGCCGGTGCCGGGCGGGAGGTCGACAACCAGATAGTCGAGGTCACCCCAGTCGACATCCTCCAGGAACTGCCTGATGGCGCCCATCTTCATAGGGCCACGCCAGATCACGGGGGTGCTCCGCTCCGGGAGCAGGAAAGCCATCGATATGACCGCAAGGTTGCCGGTGACCCTGACCGGTTCGATGACCTTTCCGTCATGGGACTGGAGGCGCCCCTCCTCAATGCCGAGCATCTTCGGGATATTGGGGCCGTGGATATCGAGATCGATGAGCCCGGTGCTGTAGCCGCGGTTAGCAAGGGAGTAGGCGAGGTTTGCCGATACCGTGCTCTTCCCGACCCCCCCCTTCCCGGAGAGGACGAGGATGACATGCCTCACGCTGACATCTGCCTTCGGGGGGAGGCCTTTTGGGGCGCTCACGTTTCTTGGATCATCGCATCCGGTTGCAGACGGGCAGTTTGCACAGTTCCCATCGCATGTATCTTTAGTTTGAGCCATAAGAAGTACCATCCATGATATTGTATCCTTCAGTAAGGACGATCTTTAAGCTACCATATATTGGCGGCAAGTGTCACAAAAAGGTATAGTTGATGGCAAGATTATCCGATGCGGCCGCCGGGATGCTGTTTTTCGCGAATTTACCGCCGGATGGCGGGGAGAGCAGGGCAATGGCATCGCCGCCACTCCAGAAACATCTCAGGGCTCCTGCTGAGTAAGCCCCTCCCCTCTGGTGCCGGCAAAG
>JAAZIF010000236.1 GCA_012510335.1 Methanomicrobiales archaeon
CCCCGGAGGGGAAGATTCCGGCACAAAGACAGCCCTGACTGCTGCCGGGGTGACATCACTGTATCACAGGAATGATGCAACGCCTCTGGCGTTGCAGCGATAATTAAGATCGACCAGCCCACCGGGAGGCGGAAGAGATCCGGGCCGGCCGGATAAGAGTTCTGATCAGATGCACCACTCACAACCCCTGCAGGATCAGCGTACCGGAGAGCAGGCAGGCCTCACGCGAAAGTGCGCGAAGGCCATTGGAGAGACCTGCTGCATCCCTCTTCGGAACTCCGCGCACTTTTACGTGCAGGTGGTGAGACGGCCCATTTTCTGGTCATCCCAGTGTGCGGTCGTCTCACTATGCCACAAAAGTCCGGTCTGACTCGCTCTGCCATCAGTCGGCAGCGACCATGACCTCGGTTGACTTGATCACCGCATGGACCTTCTTGCCGACGGTCAGCCCAAGGTTCTCCATGGCTTTTTTGGTGATGATCGAGGTGATCTCACCGCCGCCATCAAGCTCGATGACGATCTCAGCAACGATCATCCCTGTCTCGATCTTCTTTACCTTTCCAGGGAGCTGGTTTCTTGCACTTAGTTTCATGATGCCCACGAATAAGGCCTCAGCTTGCTGCCTGATATAGGTTTCGGCCGCGAGGACTCTAAAACTCGCGCCGCAGGAGTGAACACCCCGATACGGGCAGGCAGCAGACGGAGGGGGTAATGGCAGATGCACCGGCACCCGCCTGCAAGCATCTGCAAAAAGAACGATGGGCCTGCCCGGATTCGAACCGGGGATCTTCGCCGTGTAAGGGCGACGTCATGACCGGCTAGACCACAGGCCCCGGGGACGCCTTATAGCATTTCGCTCCACGAGGGATAAACATTGCCCGCCCAAAAACCCACGGGCAGACACCCTCAAATACACCGGGCGATCCGGTCTGGAAGGACGGGATGGCTCCGTTAACAATTAGCCGGAATTGAGGGCTAAAAGCGGAGAGGGGTTTAAATAAACCCGAATGACTTCAGCGTCACCTCGGGGTTGAGAGATCCCACGTGGTAGACAACACCCTCAGAGACCTCGTTGATAACCACCTCGGCCGGAGAGAAGAGCGAGGTATCGATCTGGTAGAAGTCGAAGTTCGCCTCCTTGAAGATATCGTAGAACGGTTTTCCGTATCCCGGGGACTTGCTGCTCGGGATCCTGTCAAGGTAATCCTTGATCTCGGGGGCGTTCATCGTCAGCATGATGCTGCCATGGTAAATAGTGGCGTCGTTGGTACTGCCCATCGCCCTCACGCCGTCCTTCTTGACGGGCGCGATCGGGGCGTGGCCTATGCCTGCGCTGATCTTTTTTGTGTCGAACCCGAGTTCATTCAGTTTATAGACCGCGGTCTCGACACAGCGGCCGGCGACCTGGACTGAACCGACGACCGATGCCGTGGGGGCGACGATCGCGCAGGTATTGGCAACATCAACGTTGCAGGCACTGGCGATACTCTCCATGACAGCGGCGTTCGGTAGGTGGTCGCTCTCAAGCGCGATGACCGCGTAATCAAAATCATCCTCGTACTCGATGACCTCGTAGGTGTGTTTCGGCTTCAGGGAGAGAGCCCGTGCGGGGCCGCTACCCATTGCAGAGTACTTATCGACACTGACCGTCCAGCCGGCCTTCTGGGCGCCGAGACACGCGATGGCCGGGAAATCAGTGCTGACCTCGATGAACGGGATCGGAACGTTTCCAATCCGGCCCATGTTGATGTCTACATCACCGAGCCCGCCCATGCAGATAGCGGTAAACTGCCTCCCTGCCCGGTAGCCGCCGGTGGCGCTGACACCGCAGTCTACGATGCGTGCGCCGTTGTCGAGCTCGTGTGGAATGGTATTAGACTCTTCGGCATACTCGAAGAGTTCCTCAAAAAGATCCAGTGCCTGTTCGTTCACGCTAAGCATGTGGAAAACCTCACCAGAGTACAGGCGCCGGCAGGACAGATAAGGATTTTCAAATCGTCTGTTCCTGCCGGAGGTGTTGCAACACGCGCTCAGGGTCGTAACGAAGGCTTATCAACCGGGTTCGGCCCCTCCCCTTGCGGTAGTGGAGGTTTAAGATTCGCATAGCATCAAACTTCCTGATAATCTCATAATACCTGGTATAACCGATATCTACCTGCTCTTTTGCGAAACGGTATACCTCGCCCGCGTTCAACTCCTGATCGGCGCTGATCGAGATCTCCGCGATCTGCTGCAGCAACTGCTGCTCCTCGGTCTTGAGTGTCCTGATCGAGAAGATGAGGTGCAGGTAGCGCGATATCTCGTAAGCCTTGCAGATATCATCCCGCTCAACAGAACGCCGGGCATCTCTCTCGGCGTTCAGGGCCGCCCGCTTGATGAGGTCGATGCCGACGCGGAGATCGCCGCTCTTCATCGTCTGTTCCACCACGACATTCAGCAGCCCTGGCCGGAGGACACCGGGGTAGAGCCCCTGGAATATCCGTTCTCCGAGGATGCCGCGGACCTCCTCCTCCGAGTAGGGAGGGAAATAGATCTCGGTGGGCCGGAAGACCGATGCCACCCGCGCGTCCACCTCGGTCTGCAGGCTGATGGACATATCGCTGACTATGGTGATCACGCCGATCCGGAGGCCAGGGTAGGTTTCGTGAGCGCGGAGCAGGGAGTAGAGGACGCGGTTGATCTCTTTGTCGTAGAGGAGATAGTTTGCATCATCAAGCGCTACCAGGAGCTGTTGCTCCTCCCGCAACACGTTCCGGGCCACGGCGTCAAGAACCTGTTTGAACGATGTGCCCGGCGACGGCGGCAGGTGCCCGATGATACGCCGGTAAATCTGTGAGAATATGGCAAACCTGGTGTTCTCGATCTGGCAGTTGATGTAGATGGGAACCAGCCTGTGTGTGACATCCTCGACCTCGGCGAAGATCTTTTTGACGCTCGTCGTCTTCCCTGTCCCGGGAAGTCCGCGGCAGATGGTGTTGAGAGGCCTTCCCCCACGCAGACCCGGCCGTACCTGGAAGGCGAGCTCGCGGATCTGGGTATCGCGGTGGTTGAACTGCTCGGGGATGTAGTCGATCTCGAAGACGTCGGGATCCCGGAAAAGCGTCTCGTCCCACATGAGCAGGTTCTTCCTCATTATACGATCCTCGGGTATATGTAGTATATATAACCTCCCACTTGCGATCCAGGGATCACGCAGATTTTTATGGTATTAAGGCTGTTCCATGCACTTCTTGCAGAGTGTCTTGCTCATGAAGAGTCTGGAGAGCTTTGCCTGTGATTTAGTGACTTCTGCTCCGCATATCTCGCAGATATCCCCTGCCGGGGCTGCGGGAGGCTTCGCCTCGAGAGGTTCGGGCTGCAACGGCGCCTGTGCAACCTCGGGCTCCGGCAATCCAGAAGCCCCAGCATCCGGTTTCTGGACCGCAGGCGGATGCTCAGGCGCCGGCGGGGTTGCGGTCTCTATGATACTGATAGCAGGAGAGGAGGGATCCTGTTGCACAGGCGGGGTCGCGGTCCCGATGATCTCGATAGCAGGAGATGGATGCTCCGGCGCCGGCGGGGTCGCGGTCTCTGGTGCCGGAGGCTTCAGGGCCAGGACACGCTGCCGGTATGCATCCACCCGTCCGGCGATCACCGGATCGCCGCGCCCGAGGCGGGCAAGCATCCCGTCGAGGAATCTGATGAGATCATCCACATCCTCATGGGTCTCCACACCACCCTCAACCTCAAGGCGCAGGTTCTCGTAGTTCTCGAGGTTGATGGTGACACCGATGGTGACTTCCCTCTTTCTGGACATGCTGATAAATATTGCACTCCAATGTATACAATTCCATCGGAAGCCCGAATTGCCTCGCTAATCGGCAGGCCTGGTTCCCGATCACCCTCTCTGGATCTCAAGTCACAGCCCGGGAATCTTCAAGGCGCGGATCCCCTCCCGGCCCCATGAGCACCGATCTCGGGGAGAGGGGGCGGCTAAACCTTAAATGTTACTTCCGCAACATAGGGTTGCAGAACCCCGGGGGGACAGGCCCACGGTCTCCGGCGCATGCGATGCCGGAGAGACCCGGGAGAGCATAGTAGCAGGCCAGATGTCAGCAAGATCATATCCAGGAGCAGGAGACAGGCGCATCATCATCGCCATAGCGATCCTCATAGCGGTAGCCAGTGCAATCGTGCTGATCGCCTATCTCTATCCGCCGGGACCGCCCCCCTACCCCCCGCCACCCACCCCGCCGGCCACCCTGCTGCCCGTAACGCCGGTGGTGCCCCCGGAGGTGCCCGGGCCGACTATAGTTGTCGCTGCAGGCGACAGCAGCCCCGCATCGAAGGACCGGGCTGATATCGTATGCAGCGGGATCGACGATCACCGCAGCATACAGGCTGCATTTGACTCCCTGCCGCCGTCAGGGGGCACGGTTGCTCTCTCGGGCGGCACATTCAACTGCGCCGGGAGCATCCACCCACGCACAAAGACCATGCTCCGGGGCGAAGGCCCGGATGCGACATTTATTGAATTCAGCAGGAACGGGCGGCTCAATGTCTCTTGCGAGTCGGTCACGCTCTATAACTTCCACGTCAGAGGCACCGGCTACCCTGGAACCGGTACCGATCGCTGGCTCGGCGTGATTACACTGTATGCAAGCCACGCAAGGGTTCTTGCCGTCGAGGGTACCGCCGATGCGACCACCCAGGCGGTCTTCCTCCTGATCCATGACCCTGACGTCTATGCGCCGGCGCTTGAGGATATCGAGTTCATCAACTGCCGGGCCGTGGATACCGGGACATACGGATTCCTCCACAACGCCTGGGGGACGGCGAACAGGGTGATCAGGAACGTCCGCTACGAGAACTGCGCCGCGATCAACTGCGGCAGGCAAGGGGCCTTCAACCCCTGGGTGACCGGGTTTGACTTTGCGGAGTTAAACGACATCGAGGGGCTCCGGGTGAAGAACTGCCTCGCAGAAGGAAATCTCGAATCCGGGTTTCACTTCGAGTGGGATCCCGAGAAACGGGACTGCGTCCTCAAGAACTGCGTGAGCAGAAAGAACGGGCAGAAACCCTACCCGGCAAAGGCCTACAACCCGAATGACATGTCGACCCACTACTTCGGGTGCGGCTACTATGCCCCGCGCGGGGATATAACCTTCATCAGTTGCTACTCTGAGGGGAACAGCCGGCACGGGTTCTATGCGACCAACGGCGGCAAGCTCTACAACTGCGTTGACCGGAACGTCGGTGCCGGGAAGACCGATTACCGGATCATCCAGCCGGCATCGTTCTACGCCGCACCGACCCGGTCGGTAGCCCCATCGCTCGTGCTCGAGAACTGCTCAAGCATCGACTCAAACGGCTACGGCCTCCAGATCGGGTTTGCAAGCGATGTCCGCATCAGGAACTTCCGCCTGGAAAACCCTGCCGGTATAGACGGAAAGGCGACAAACCTGGGCGGGCTGAATGGGGGGGCCCTGACCAACTCCGTTGTGAATATATATGCGTCCGGCAACCGTGCAGAGACACTGATCTGGGCACAGAACAACGAAAATGTCGAGTACTCAGGCCGGATCATATCAAATACAGCAAAGCCGTTCGTGATCGAGGGGTACGGCACCAGAAAGGTCCAGGTCAAGGATATGGAGATCGTCTCCGCAAGCCTCGCGCCCTGCACCAACGGCGTGGTTCTCGCAAACTCGGTCCCTGCCGGGGCCGTGACGTTTGAGAACGTTTTAGTCGTATCGGGAGAGCAGCATCACCCTATATAGCCATAGAGGCTCACTGCCTGCACCCGCCTGAGATCCAGGCGCCGGACTTTTCCTCCAGGATCGCGGGTCGAGGGGCTCCTCGACTTAAGCCGGTGTGGTTGAATGCACCGCCAGACCGCCTCACCACAGTTCGCCTGCCGGATGACCCTGCCCCACCGCCTCCCCCGAGAGGCTGCGCCATGAGCGTGAAGGCCGGTTGCGGCCGGGGTGTTTGAGGGGGAGTTTATGCCCGTGTTCCACCACGATCGGGTTGATCCTGCAGCACACCAACCCCCTCCCCGGCAGGTGTTCCACCACGATCGATCACAACTGATCCCGCAGCAGCGGGGGTGCGGCAGGGGGGCGATCACCGTCCGGGTCGGGAACGCAGGAACCTTCTTGAATTGCAGCTCTTTCCATGAATTTCAGGGGGACTGCGAGATATCCGGCGCCTGTCAGCCTCCCGGAGATCCCTCCCCGGGCATGCGGGCGGGACGTCTATTCTCAGGAGGTATCCGCGCTAAAGTCAAAAATTGAATATATGTCTTTTGGTTAAACCATATTTTGTAAAGAATATAAAATAAAGTAAAATATTGCTAAAAACATCATATTTTCATGTTTTAAAGGTGAATTTGATGTCTAACTGATTTAAAAAACATTTTAAACCATAGGTATCAGACAATGCAGTATCTCCCGAGAGGTGAGATAGTGCAAGATAGACGGACAACGAAACTTCTAATCGCAG
>JAAZIF010000237.1 GCA_012510335.1 Methanomicrobiales archaeon
ATCCCGTATGCCGCCACCCAGTCCCACTGTTTCTTCGCCGCAAAGTCCTTCTGGTTGATGTAGTGAGCAGTCGCGAGCGTCGCGATCAAAAACCCGAAGAAGGCGATGGCAGCGGCGACCCGGTGGAAGGTGAGTTCCCAGAGGGTCGGGTTGAACCAGAGCGCCATCGCCTGATCAAGCGTCATCGGGAGCAGCCCGGACTCTGTGAAGGTAAACGATGCTACACCCGGTGTCAGCATACCGGCGGCAAGCGTATCGACAGTGACAGCCTGGATAAAGACGCTTATCGCGTAGCCGAACCCGAGCGCAAGATGCACGCCCGGTCTGATCCGGTCCCAGGCAAACCAGTAGGTGAAGAGCAGGGTGATGATGACCCCGAAAAGGAGGAAATATATGAATATGGGCCACCAGTAGAGGTGGAAGATGTTCAGGGAGAGGTCAGGGAAGAGCGCGATGATAGCCATCATCCCGCCGGCTGCAAACGTCGACCCCGCCGAGAAGAGGATGAGGGTGAAGAGCGTGAGCGATCGGGCCAGGTTCTTGTAGCGCATGCGCTGGTAACGGAAGTAGAGGAGCGTCGTGGCCACGATGATCCAGGCGCCCCCGACGTGCAGGTTTGCAAAGATGATATGGGTCAGCATGGCAAACGCTATGACGGCGGATCGGCTTATGTCCCCGACAGTCTGGACGGGTAAGTCATTCGTGGCGTGGTGTGCGGTGTTCCCGCTGAGGTCATCGGCAAGTATGGTCGTCGATGGTATCGTCCCGCCCTGGAGCGGGACGATGACGACCGAGAGAAATATAAGGTAGGCCACGATCGCTATGATGACCGCTGATATGAGGCGAAGCCTTCTTCCTGACCCTTCTTCCGCCATCTTTGTTTCCCGTGCAACCATATCTGGACCTCCTCTAAATCGGTGGAGGGAGTTTAGTGAACCCGAAATGCCAGAATACGTAGATCGCGATCCCGATGTAGATCGCGATCGCGACCCACAGGGCGTAGGTCAGAGCCCGACTCCGTTCCTGGCTCATACCTCCTCCCGCTGCTCGGGATGATAGGATGTCACCCTTGATGTGAACCAGAATACCGCAAAGACCAGCCCGAGACTGAGCATCCAGACCACAAAGATCTGGTGGGGCGGTACCGGCGTCGGATAGGCCTGTCCCCCGGGCACGGGGACGATACCATAAAACAGCCACGGGGAGCGCGACGACTCCCGGACATACCCCATGATGATGACGATCCATGAACCGAGCACACCGGTGATGAGCGCCGCCGCCCGCGACGTCCGGGAGAGGTTGCCCCACTCCCTGTCCCTGTGCCCGTGGAGGATCAGGAGGTCAATGCCGATGGTGATCGCCCCGATGGCTATCAGGATGAGGAGGGCGATGAACTTGTAGTACATAAGCCCGAGCGGATTGGCCCAGGTTCCGGGGTCGGACTGCATGATCCCCCCGAGCCACGCCGGCTGGACGAGGATGAAACCCGCCACCGCGGCTATGATGGCGAATGCCCGGAATAGATTCCTTATATCGCGCCGCCCGAGGCGGACGAGGAGGCGCTCACGCCGTTCGATGAAGTAGACCGAGACGGTGATGATGAGAAAGGAGAGCAGGCCGACCATCATGAGCATCTCCCACGCCCGCGGCCCGGTCATTATGTTGGAGAAGGCCTGGAATTGGTGTGAGAATATGGAGTACATGTACCACAGGCCGAGGAGAGGCTGGGTGACGAGACCGACCAGCCCCCAGAGGATACCGAACGATCCTGCCCAGTCCCAGTACCTCTTCGATGGTGGATCAGCCCGGTCGCGGAAGTGGAGCATAGCAAGGAGCGCGATCAGGAACCCGAAGTAGGAAGCGGCGGCGGCGACCCGATGGAACTGGAGCGGCCAGAGGGTGGGGTTGAACCACCACTGCAGGTACTCGGTCCAGGGCATGCCGAGGAGGCCGGGCGCCCCCCAGGTGATCGTCTCTGCACCCGGCGTCAGCATCCCCGAGACGAGGGTATCGATCGCGAGTGTCTGGAAGTAGATCGCTACCGGGTAGCCGACGGCAAGGAAGATGTGCCAGGCGGTTCCGATCCTCTCCCAGGTGTACCAGAGGGTATAGACGAAGAAGATCTCGATCCCGAAGAGGATTGCCTCGATGAGGAGCGGCCACCAGTATATGTGGAACGCATGTGCGGCGAAAGTCGGGTAGAGAGCTATGAAGAAGAGCACCCCGTTCGCCGCAAACGTCGCCCCGGCCGAGAAGAGGATGACGTTGAAGAGCGCCACCGACTTTCCGAGGCGGCTGTAGTGCTCCTTTCTGGAGAGAATGTAGAGGATGATGAGAGAGAAGAGCACCCAGCCTCCTCCGAGGTGCAGGTTTGCAAAGAGGATATGGGTGGGCATAACGAACGCGATGAAGATCGACCGGCCTGAGGCGCCGAGGTCAACCTCCTGGATCGGTATCTGCTCCTCGAACCGGGGATCCGCTCCCTGAAGATCATCGGCCCTTATCGCCGTTGAGGATATGAACCCGCCCTGCAGGGGTATGATAAAACCGTAGAGGATGATGATGAAGATCGCAAGCGCGGCCAGGATCCCGATGATCTTCCTGGTGTCGCCCCGCGAATCATACTCATCAGGTGTTGATGATGCTCCCCCGACAGGCGTGGTCATCTCCCTCAAGGCCGGGCATGGGGCTCACCCCACATAAACATTACGCCGGGCGACATCTGGAACGCGGAAGGGGGAGATCCTGGGATCTCCCGCCGGTGTGCGTATCACTGAACGATAAAATCCCCGTTCATCTGCTGGGGGTGGACGTCGCAGCGGAAGAAGTAGGTGCCGGGATCGGATGGTGCCGTGAAGGTGTAGGTGGTCGTATCCGGACCGGTGATGGTGTCGCCTACAAAGATGCTCTGGCTCGCGGAGGAGTCGGTGTAGACAGCGAAGTTGTGCGGTATGTCGTCATCCTCGTTGTCGAAGTTCACCGTCACATCGGCCCCCGCAGGCACCGTGATCGTGTTCGTGTTAAACGCGGTGTCCCTGGCTGAGAGATCAACGGTTGCGGCCGATGGGGCCGTAGTCGGTGTCTCGGTTGCTGTCGGTGTCGTCTCTGTAGCGGTCGGTGTCGTGGTTGCTGTCGCCATCGTCTCTGTAGCAGTCTCCGTAACGACCGCTGTTGTCTCTGTAGCGGTCGGTGTCTCGACCGGAGTGGCCGTAGTCTCTGTAACGATCGGCGTTCCGGTCGGCGGGGCTGTTGGCTGGGTGACGTTCTCACCCGGCGTGACACACCCTGCGGCCAGAACTCCAGCGCTCACGATGAAGAGCGCCACGATGAGGATTGTATTGGGCCTCATGCGCGAGACCATACCGCACCTGCTATTTATATATTGCCCTCTTCGGCATGATCACCCCTGCCGGAGACAGAGCGGGTCGCCGCCATCAAGATAGCCGCAACTGGCGTATGCCCGGACCCTGCATCCCATATCGCAGACATCACGCCACCCGCAGGAGCCGCATCGGCTCCCGTGTTCTGACCTGCCTGTCCTGAACGTTGCAAGCACCCGGTTGCCGGGGTCGCTCCACAGAGTGCTAAACGGCCGATCCCGTATGCTGCCCACCCTGAACTCCTCAAACTGAGCAAACTGGCAGGGGTAGACGTTCCCGGAGGGGTCGATATTTACCACCCGCTTCCCGGCGCTGCACCCACCCATGCGGGTGAGGAGGCGGTATGCCCGGTCGTATGCCGGGTTTCTGTCCGCGTCAAGCCTCTCAAGCAGGTATACGCCATCCTGGGGAGCATCGACGGTCAGAAACTCCATCGCCGCAGGATCAGTCCGGATGGCCTCCCTGTAGACCAGGTCGAGGATCGCCCGGATCTCCCCGGGCGCGACCTGGAGATCGGAGTGGACGTCGCCCCCCCGCCCGCTCGGGACGAGCCAGTAGACGCAGAACCGATGCACCCCAAGCCCCCTGGCGAGCGCGATCAGATCGCCGAGCTCGTTGTGGTTCATCTTCGTGACCGTGAACCGGACCCCGCAGCGGAGGCCCGCATCGATGCAGTCCTTCAGCGCCTGCACAGAGTGATCGAAACTCCCCGCAACCCCGCGAAACGCATCATGGGTCGCCGCCGTTGCGCCGTCGAGGGATATTCCGGCATACCCGATCCCGGCGCCCCGGAGCCTCCTGGCGACATCCGGCGTGATCAGGGTTCCGTTGGTGCTCAGGGCCGCGGGGATGCCGCGTTCTTTGGCGTGCTCCGCGAGGATCCAGAAGTCTTCCCGCATCAGCGGCTCCCCGCCCGTGAATAGGAGGAGCGGGGTATCTGCTATAGCGAGGTCATCGATGAGGGCGATCGCCTCGTCTGTAGTCAGCTCATCCTCCCGCCGCCGGCCAGAGCGGATGTAACAGTGCGTGCAGGCGAGGTTGCAGCGCGACGTGATGTTCCAGAAGACCACCGGTCCGCGCCGTCCCTCCGCAAACGCAAGGTGGCTGTGCCCTGCCGCACCGCTGACCGGCCCATCCCCATGCATGAGGTACGTGAACCGGATCACCGTATTCTCTCCTTGAGGTGTGTGAGCCCGGGGGGTGTGCGTTTCAGCTCCCGGGTGCTGATGAGAACCGCATAGTCGGCGATGCCGGCCGCCCGGGAGAGTCGGTCTATGGAGCGATCGACCTCATCGCGGCGCCGGCCATGCAGGACAGAATAGAGGTTGTAGTCCCACCTGCCGGGGATGGGGGTGCGTTCGTAGCAGTGCGTAACCTCGGCGGATCGGGCCATGACCTCCGCCGCCTCTGTCAGTTCCCCGGGCGGCGCCCGCCACGCGACCATGGCGTTGACCAGGATGCCGGCCTTCCGGTGGTCGATCCTGACCGTGAACCGCCTGATGATACCCCGGGAGAGGAGGCTCTCTATCCGGGCGATCACCTCGGCCTCCGCCATACCGAGTTCCGCTGCAATCGCCCGGTAGGGCTCCTCCACCAGCGGGACACCCTCCCGGAGCCTGAGCAGGAGGGTAAGATCGCGGACGTTCATGCACCATCACCGTCCGGGAAGAACCGGAATCGGACGCCTATCTTGAACCGCCGCACCGTTGGCAGGTCGAGGAGGTCGGACGGGGAGACGCCGGTCCGGGCGACGATGCCATCGGCAGCCCGGTGCAGGGCGGCGGCGTCACCGGCGGCGAGCGTGAACCAGAGGTTGTAGTCGTGGTTCCGGATGTAGTTGTGCGAGACACCGGGTTCCCGGTTGATGACCGATGCATACCCATCCACCAGATCCGGCGCCACACGCATGCCGATGAGCGTGGACGCTGCGAGGCCTACCCGCGCCGACTCGAGGACCGGCGAGATGGTCAGGACTATGCCCTCGTCGGTGAGCCGGCGCACCCGCCGGAGCACCTCATCCTCCGGCATGCCGATGCGAGCCCCGATATAGTGCCACGGCCGCGATGCCAGGGGGAAGCCGTCCTGCAGCGCCTCAAGGAGCCGCCGATCAGGGGTATCCAGGTGCCGGTCGGCCATGCTTCACCTCCACGGGCTCGTAGGGGCAGCAGGGATCCTCTGCCAGTATATCGCCCTCTGCGTAGGCCCGCGCACGGCACCCACCGCAGGTCCAGCGGTACTCGCACCGGCCGCACTTCCCCGAAAGCCGGTCGGGGTCGCGGAGCGCGGCAAGGAGATCGGAGCCATACCATATATCGCCAAAAGGCTCCTGCCTGACGTTCCCGGCCAGGACCGGCAGGTACGGGCAGGGCGTCAGATCCCCGGAAGGGGTGATCCGGCAGTAGCCTGTGCCGGCGATGCATCCCCTGCCCCACAA
>JAAZIF010000238.1 GCA_012510335.1 Methanomicrobiales archaeon
CCCCCGCCCCGAGATCAGGGTGATCTCGCCAGACCTCCCCGTGATAGTCCTCGCTCCCCGCGTAAGCCCTTGCCGAATCGAAGTAGGTGATCCCCTGCTCGACCGCCTCCAGGATGACCGCCTCCGCCTCTGTGTGCCGCCCGTACGTCCTGAGGATACCCTCTCCCCCGAGCCCCACCGCGGTGACCTCACGACCGGTCTTCCCGAACCTGCGCCTCTCAAGTGCCGCCATGGGTCATCCCTATCCCCGCCAGGTTATAAATATCTTATAGACCGGGGGCAGGGTTCGAAGGCTATCGGATCACTGTACCCGGGATCGCGGGTATGCCTGCAAGTCAAGTACTGATACGTACCGACCTCCCGGACAGGCCCTGCCCCTCTCTCTCCAGGGATCAGCCTCCGGTCACCGGGAGGCCGGCTGCCTTCCAGGCGCCAATACCGCCCTCGATCTCGTAGACCTCGCTAAACCCGGCTTCCTGCATCATTTTGCGGACGCCGGCGCTCCGCCCACCCCGCTGGCAGTAAACAACGTAGACCCCGTCCGGGTCAAGCCCGGCGATATGCTCCGGGGAGGCTGCAGAATCGATGTTGACAGCGCCCGGGATATGTCCGCCTGCGAACTCATCCGACCTCCTGAGATCGATGATGGCGAACTCCGGATGCCGTCTCATCTCCTCGATCAGGGCAGATGCTTCGACAGGCGGCAAGGTCCGTATGATCTGATTGGGCGTGGGATCAGCACCGGAACACCCGCCGATCAGAACGGCCATGATGATGCATCCGGGAACGAGGAGAAGATACTGGTTAACCATGGATGGTGTAATACCTTCATGGTTAAAAAAAGGTCTTGAGATTCAGGAGATGTCATCAAGCCCCAGCGACACACCATCGATCCCCATCACCGCACAGAACGTCTCCGGGGTATCCAGGGCTACAATCTCACAGCCATCCATAACCGCAACCCTGTCACAGATCGCTTCCGTATCTCTCATATCACCGGTCGTAAAGATGATCGTCACCCGCCGCTCACGGTTCAGGTGCCTGATCAACTCCCGGATCTCCCGGCGGCCCGGATCATCCAGCCCCCCGGTCGGTTCAGCAATAAATAGGACGTGCGGGTGTGTAATGTACGCCCGCGCAATCTCGAGCTGTCTCACCTTGACCGGCGGACAGGTTCCGACCATGGCATCCTCGACCCCGGAGAGCCCGAAAAAATCGATGGCATCAGGGATCCTCCTCTCCCGGATTCTATCATTCAGGCCATGCAATCGTGCGTGGAACTCCAGATTCTCCCTCGCGGTTCTCGCCGGATCGAGAACTGGATCCTGGAGGACAACGCCCATTCTCCGCCGAACATCCCCGAGGTCTTCAAAGATCGCAAGCGCTGAGTATTCGGCAAACCCGGGAACCGGGAAGAGCGTCGTCATGAGGATGGCTACCAGGGTCTGCCGGCTCTGGCCATGAGGGCAGAGGATACCCAGGATCTCCCCTCTTTTCACGTAAAACGGGATGGGGCCGCGTGCATGGAGCTGGTCCAGCCTCTTTATCAGATCCTCAACAGCAAAGGTCTCCATGTTACCCCATACAACCCCGGCCAGTCAGATAGAGCGAAATCGTTTCCAACCACCCATTATCCAGGCGCATAAAAACCAGATCTGGTGTACAGAGCCGGTATTTTCATCTTCGGATAGGCAGGAGACCCCGGCCTTCAGGCCGGGGAGGAATGCCGTCTGCCTGTCCCGGCATACCATTGTGTTCTCCACGCGATTCGGGTCAGGATTGTACAATCCTCGATTCTGGCATTTTGTGTCACCCGC
>JAAZIF010000239.1 GCA_012510335.1 Methanomicrobiales archaeon
CTACGGCGGGACTGATCTCTTTGACCCCCGGCTGATCGTCAGCGGAGAGGACGGGGATGCCGGAAAAGAGATCGCCTTCTTCGTCGACGGCATCAGGGCTCCCGAGACCGCGGTCTACGCCGCCGGCACCTCGACCACCCTCGATCTCGCGGTGACAAAGGAGGAAACATCCGATGACGATTCTCCCGGTTCCTCTGGCTCCTCCGGCTCCTCCGGCTCGACCGGTTCCTCTGGATCGTCGTCGAGAAGTAGCGGATCGAGCGCCTCCTCTCCTCAGTCTGTCGCGCCTGCTGAGCCGGTGATGGAGTACACCGGCCGGGGCACCCTGGACACCGATGCGGGGGGCGCTGTCCGGCATGCGACCATCATCACCACCGCAGAGGAGGGCGCCAGCCTCTCCATCGGTCAGGGGGTTGTAGCACAGGATCAATTCGGGAGACCCCTTGACTCGGTGACCATCCAGAGCGCCCCCCTGAGGGATCTCCCCGCCGCAGGCCCGGGGGCGGAGCCGGTCGGCCGGGCGGTCCGGTGCGGCCCTGCCGGGGCGACATTTGACCCGCCGATCACGGTCTCGTTTACCCTCACCCCCGAAGAGTGGGATCGGGCCGGGGCCGGGGAGCGCCTCATTGTCCGGTGGTACAACAACGCTGCCGGCACGTGGGAGCCCCTCCCCACGACAGTCCATCCGGCGACCCGCACGGTCACCGCGACGGTCTCACACTTCACCCTGATCGCCCCCTTCGTTGAGGCCGCGCCGGTGGAGATCCTGGCGGCCGGCATGGTGGAAGAGACAGGGACTCCATCCGCCGGGGCGGCAACGCCTGATGCGGAGGACGCCGGGCTGCCGGCGAGCCAGAGCGCCGGCATCACCGCCATCGTGGTCCTTGCCGTGGTGGCCCTCGCGGTCTCTATGCGGCGGCGGGGTTGATCTTTTGGCAACTATCAGCCCAACCAAAAGATCTTTTTGTAAATGATGTCTAAAATAGCCAGAACAGCCGGTTTTCCCCGATTGGCGGGTTTCCGGGCGACCTCAACCCCTGTGAAAGAAGGGCGGCCGGCATGCTCGTGACCGGACTCAAGAATTTAAGCACCCATTTCTTCCAATAACTTCTCTTCGCCTCTGCGATCGTGGTCAGCCGGTGCTCGGCCGGCGATGAACGTCATCGCTGCCCCTCGTTTGATTGCCCGCCATACCTGCCCAATGGGGCTCTGATCAGGATGGAGATGAAGTTGAGGGTGGGGATCAGGATCCAGACGGTGGTCCTGACCCTTGCACCTTTGCGACAGGTTTCGTACAGGCTTGCATCACCTGCCGCAAAGATCAAACAGTCCGGGACAGCGTCGATTCTACCAGTACTTGTACAGATAGAGAGAAGTATCTCTCTCTAAGTACTAAATTACACCAGAATACACACACAGTAACCGGCACCGGTTCGGGGGGGTGAGCGAGTCTCTCTGTGTGTGTGAAAACCGAAATGGTGTAAGTGATCCTGAAATATGGTCATTAGGGGCTGAAAATGCCGATCAAGGCTCATTAAGCCGGCAGTTCACTGGCACCACCGGGTGCAAAGTGATGCAAGACAGCGTAAAACATGGATCTGTGGTGCAAGAGTCCCTGCCAGGAGTGCTCGATCACCGGACGTTCTCCCGGGTGCGGGTGGATCTCGGCCGGTGTGATATCTGCAACACGAAGAGAGCGGTCTACCGGTCACAGGAGGCGCAGGCGGGGATCTGTGAGGGTCGTTATGCCCGGCTGGTGAAGGAAGAGAACGCAAAGGCGGGGGTGCGATGAGGAGGGCCGGCCCCCGACCTGGAACAAAAGGGATATGAATATTTCCCTCCATAATGAGTATAGAGCAGTAATCATCAGGATACCCGGAGGCTCTGGACACCATATAGCGACAGGGAAAAGATGAAAATAAAGGACTGCATAAAGATGATCGAAGCAGATGGATGGTATCTGGTGGCGACTCGGGGCAGCCATCGGCAGTATAAACATCCATCAAAACCGGGACGGGTGACCATTGCAGGGCATCTGGGGGATAATCTCGCCCCGGGAACACTGAACAGCGTTTTCAAACAAGCAGGACTAAAATGAGGCAAAAATGATGCATCGATTTCTTGTCATCGTCGAGGAAGCTGACGGTAACTACTCCGCGTACTCCCCGGATATTCCGGGATGCGTGGCCACCGGGGCGACCCGGGAAGAAGCCGAGGAACGTATTTGCGAGGCGATCGAGTTCCACATCAGGGGGCTGGAGGAGGATGGATCTCCAGTCCCGCGCTCTAGGTCTTCAGCGACCTATGTAGCGGTCGGTAGAGGGTGAACCGCCCCGGTTCAAGCCCGATCGCAGGATCGATGAGACCAGCGCCGGGATCGAGCCCTGGATCTGTGATGACCATCTCCGGCCCCCCCTCCCCACCGAGAGCTGCCTGGTGAACCGTGGTTTACCCTCACCCCCGAAGAGTGGGATCAGGCCGGAGCCGGGGAGCGCTTCGTCGTTCGGTGGTACAACAGCGCGACCGGCGCATGGGAGTCCCTCCCCACGATAATCCATCCGGCGACCCGCACAATCACCGCGACGGTCGCACACTTCACCCTGATCGCCCCCTTCGTCGAGGCTGTGCCGGTGGAGATCCTGGCGGCCGGCGAGGTGGAAGAAACAGGAACTCCATCCGCCGGGGCGGCAACCCCTGATGCGGAGGACGCCGGGTTGCCGGCGGGACAGAGCGCCGGCATCACCGCCATCGTGGTCCTGGCCGTGGTGGCCCTCGCGGTCTCTATGCGGCGGCGGGGCTGATCTTTTGGTAGCTATTCGAGCCCAACCAAAAGATCTTTTTGCAAATGACGCCTAAATAGAATATAATGACCGCTGATACCCCCCATTCCGACACGGATCTTGAAGGCCGGCCCCTCTCCCGGTACACCGTTGAGGGTATCCCGGCTCCTCTTGCAGCCGTTGACGATCTCAAACGCCTCGTCGTGGAACAGCAGCGCATTATCGCTGAGCTCAAATCCCAATTGGCCTAGAACAGGCCGATCAGCAGCCGGCCTCCCCCGATTGACGGGTTTCCGGGCGACCTTAAATCTTGTGAAAGAGCGGCTTCCTGGAGGCCAGAAGGGACACAAAGCCCGGTTCCAGATCCCGATATCGTCATCCACCATACCATCGCCGGCAGTCCTCGTTGTGGAACAATGACGGGTGCAGTAAGAATAGAGCGAATTGAGTTTGGGGGATCGCCGGCAGATTCAACCTGAGATCCGTATCTTGGTTCCCCGGGCCAGCCCCTCCTCGATCTCCTTCTCCAGCCGTTTGATCTCTTTTTTATTGCGGATCATTCGTACATATGGTGCCCGGATAGAGAGGAGGGCCGTTCCGTAGTCCTGTGCCATTGACATCGCTTTACTATCCTATCGCATTTAGTCATATCCTTCTATCATAGCGCCGCGCAATCTGGCTTGCCGGCATCGCGGAGTAAAAATCAAACCGCTGAAATCCTAAATTAAATATCTATATTACAGGGTTCATATAAGTGATGTCATGATGCTAAATGAGAGAGCGACCTCACAGAAAAAATATAAAGTATTATCGTTATTTTCTGGAGCGATGGGCCTCGATCTCGGCCTGGAGCGTACAGGTCGGTTTGAGATACTTGCTTGTATAGAAAAAGAGGCAGTTTTTTGCGACACAATACGCCTAAATCAAGAGAAGGGTAGATTATCGAAGGAGTTGAAAATTTTTGAGGGAGATATTCGAGAGATAGACCCTGAGGAGGTTCTAGATGCTGTTGGCCTTTGCCATGGAGAGGTCGACTTGATCGCGGGGGGTCCACCATGTCAATCATTCAGCACAGC